>CBFHJN010000178.1:0-6144 GCA_965655805.1 Flavobacteriaceae bacterium | reverse complement strand
TATGCAGGAACATATGTGGTTCAAGTTGAAAGTGGTGATTGCTTAGCTACAAACGCACCAGTAGTTATCACAGAACCTTCTGCACCATTAGTTGCACCATTTTCAGTAACAGATGTGACCTGTTTTGGTGCTAATGATGGCGTTATTGTCATCAACGCTTCTGGTGGAACTGGAAACATACAATATGCTATTTCGCCACAATTAAATCAGTTTTTCAATACGAATGTGTTTGAAGATTTAGCACCAGGAAATTATGATGTTATTGTACAAGATGAATTAGGTTGTTACCTAACACTTAACATTACTGTAGATGAACCAACACCAGTTTTCATAACTTTTGATGTTACAACTATTTTGGAAGAAGTATGTGAAGGCGATTTAAATGGTGAATTTAGTGTTGAAATTTCAGGAGGAACACCACCTTATTCTGTAAGTCTTGATAATTACAGTGGTCCTTATACCCTTGGAAATGCTGGTCAAACGGTATTTGATTTCGTTGGTTTAGCAGGAGGAGATCACACGGTTTATGTGCGTGATAGTTCGGGCTGTGATTCTGAAATGATGATTCCATTTCCAGAATCCGTAAGATTAAATCCAACGGTTGAAATTGATTACGCTTGTGTTAATAACATGTCTAGTAACACCGTAACCGTACTTGTAGATGATAGTATAACCGATTTAAATGATGTAGACTTTTCATTAAATGGTGGTCCATATCAAGCTAGTAATGTGTTTGTTGATGTTCCAGCCGGAATTGGACATTATATTGATGTTCAACATACCAATAGTTGTGTTAAGCGAACCGAACTTTTTGATATTTCCACATTTGATCCCTTAACACTTGTTTTAACCGATGGTGTAATCAATGAAATTATAGCAACCACAACAGGAGGTTCAGGAGATTATAACTATACTTTCAATGGTCAAGATTATGGCAGTACCAACGTGTTCTATATTTCAGAATCAGGAAACTATACCGTAACGGTTACAGATACGTTTGGATGTGAAGCAACAGCAACGCGATATTTTGAATTTGTGGATGTGTGCATACCAAATTACTTTACGCCAAATGGCGATGGTGTACAGGATGGTTGGGGACCAGGATGCTCTATTCATTATCCGAATCTTGATTTTGATATTTTTGATCGTTATGGTCGTAAAATAGCAACCTTAAGAATAGGCGAGAAGTGGGATGGTAGATATAAAGGAAAAGAACTACCAACAGGCGATTATTGGTATGTTGTTAGATTAAATGATGCCAATGATGATAGGGATTTTGTTGGTCATTTTACACTTTACAGATAATTAAAAGGGTAATAAATTTTAAAACGATTCAAAATGAAAAAACTAATTATATATACTCTTTTCTTAATCATAGCTAAAAGTTATAGTCAAGAATTAAATTTGCCAGTATTTACGCAGTATTTGGCAGATAATCCGTTTGTTATTTCGCCAACCTACGCTGGTATTGGCGATAATTTGAAAATTAGAGCCAATGGACTAACGCAATGGGTTGGCATAAAAGGCGCACCAGATAATCAATCGATTTATGCCGATTTTAGAATAGCCAGTCGTTCTGGTGTTGGTATATCGTTGTACAATGATAAGAATGGATTAACGGAACAGAAAGGACTGAAAGCGTCATTTGCGCATCACCTTATTTTAGATTATTACTCCAAACAGTATCTATCCTTCGGACTTACCTATAACTTAAATAGCTTTAGAATTAGTATTGAAGATTTTGAACCTAATTCAGAATCTCCAATCATTGACCCTCGTGTTACGGATGACAGAGCTATTTCAAATAATAACTTCGATTTAGGTGTGCTATACAGAAATAAAGGCTTTTATTTCAGTTTCAATGCTAATAATATTCTCCCTAAAGACATCGATAATTTTTTAGGGATTGAACCCGATTTACTTCTAAATTACCAAGTGTATTCAGGAATAATTCTACAAAATCCAAGGAATAAAAAGGTTGATATTGAACCATCAGTTATGTTTCAATATTTTGCTAGTGATAAACGATCCAGCACAGATGTTAACATAAAAATTAGAAAATTTGATAGAAGAGAAGATTATTTTTGGGGAGGTATTTCGTATCGTTTTCTAAATGACCAATTCTTTAACCCTTTGAATTTGGGACCTATGGCTGGACTTAAAAAATCTAATTTTTATTTTGCCTACGCGTATCAAATAACGATTAATGATTTGGCTGGCTATAATTCAGGAACGCATATGGTAACTATTGGTTTTGATTTCTTGCAAGGTATAAGTGATTGTCCGTGCACAAAATCGCCATTGCATTAACGCAAAAGGGGAACAGAATATAAAAATGGGTTTTTATATTTTTTGAATGTTATTTAAAATGAATGAAAACTGATAATTATCATTTCAAATTTGGAAGGCAAATGCTATCTTGTAAGTTCCAAACAGAATTTACAAATGAGATCTATATTACTGACTACCGATTTTTCTGAAAACTCCATTCATGCTATTCGTTATGCCATGGAATTATTTACCTATACGGAATGTGAATTTCATGTACTGCATGTTGTAAAATCATCCACTTTTATCTCTGATGATTTGATGCAGAGTAAACCATCTGAATCTTTATATAGCGAGTTAATTGCAGATGCCAAAGAGGAATTGAATGCGCTAATAGAAACCATTCAAGATAAGCATAGCAATCTTTTACACACGTTTAAACCTGTTGTAGACTATGATAATTTAATTGGAGCCGTTAACCAGCTTGTGGTATTAAATGATATCGAATTAATTATCATGGGAACAAAAGGTGCCACTAATTTGGAAAAAGTTATTTTTGGAAGTAATACCTTACGGGTTTTTCAACGTTGTCATGTGTCCGTTCTAGCCATTCCAGCCGGTTGCCCTATAAAACCAATTAAAAATGTGCTATTCACCACTAAATATCAAACTAAATACAAATTGAAAGATTTACGTATTTTAATTGATTTGGCAGAACATTACGATTATAAACTGGATGTCCTCAATATAGCAGAACAGGAAAATTTGGATACAAAACAAAAGTTAGTGCAACAAGATTTACAGGATTTCTTTAAAAATATCAACCATCAATTTATCACAAAAACTGAAACTACTTATCTTAAAACGGTTCAGGATTATATTGAAGAACATGATATTGAGTTGTTTACTATGATGCGAAAACGGCACAGTTTTTTAGAGCATGTATTTCTTTCTCATAAAACCGAACAAATTGCAAATAGTTTAAAACTCCCATTTTTAATGTTGGCTTATCAAGACTAAATTTTCAGTTAAGCCAGAAAAATTGGATTGTGGTCTGCTATTGCTATTCATGATACCAGTTCGGTTGTTGGTGCTGCTTTAACCTATGGAGATGAAGCATAGCGCGCAGCTACAACGGTTAAATTGGTACGAACTTTATGGATTATTCCGGTAACCATTTTTTTATTCTAGTCTAAAGTTGGAAAAATCAAAATTCCGTACTTTATTCTTTATGATTGCCATTTTATTGAATAGCTATTTAGCATTGCCAGAATTCTTAACTACGAGTATCACCACTATATCTAAACAATTGCTATTTGTCACACTTTTTTAGTTGGAATGACCCTATCAATCTCTGAAATTAAAGCAACTGGATTAAAACCTTTTACATTGGGTGCAATAGTTTGGGTATTTATTTCTATTGGTTCTTTGGCTTTTATTTTAAAGACAGAATAATCTATAAATTTAAAATTTCACAAAAAAATATTAAATAAGTAAATTTATTTATATTAAGAACAGCAATCCATTATATTTGAAAACAACCAAATAAATTGTCTAAATAACAGATATGATTAAAGAAGTACTATTAACCCCATTCCAAAAGTTTGTTAAAATTGAAAGTTTTAGTGGTATTTTACTACTGTTAGCTACTATGATTGCCTTGATTTGGGCAAATTCAGGATTTAGCAGCAGTTACAAAGAGTTGTGGCAATATGATCTAGGTATTGTTACGGAAACATTTGAGTTTAAAAAACCTTTAATTCTTTGGATTAACGATGGGTTCATGGCCATTTTCTTCTTTTTGATAGGTTTAGAGATTAAGCGTGAATTATTGATAGGTGAATTAAATTCGGTCAAAAAAATTGCATTTCCGCTATTTGGTGCTTTAGGAGGAATGATTGTTCCAGTAACATTTTTTCTCTTATTAAATCAAAATCCTAGTACAGTGCAAGGTTGGGGAGTTCCTATGGCTACTGATATAGCCTTCTCATTGGCTGTCTTGAATGTTTTAGGAAAACGTGTGCCATTGAGTTTGAAAATATTTTTAACAGCTTTTGCTATTGTTGACGATATTGGAGCGGTTTTGGTTATAGCTGTTTTTTATAGCGGAACCATAAACACAACCCTTTTAATAATAGCAGCGGCATTATTAGGTATTTTATATTTTGCCTCTTTTAAAGGCTTCTATTCCAAATTTTTTCTATTTTTAATTGGTACAGCTGTTTGGTTTCTGTTTTTAAAATCGGGAGTACATCCTACAGTTGCTGGTATTTTGCTAGCCTTTTCTGTGCCAGTAAGACAACGTATTTACACAGATACTTTTTTGAGTAATTTAGAGGATATTTATAATAAAATTAAAAATTCAACAATATCACAAAAGCCTATTTTATCTAAAGAGCAAATTGAACACATTGATTCACTGGATGATTGGTCCAGTAAGTTTCAATCGCCTTTACAGCATTTAGAACATAATTTGCATGGTTGGGTAGCCTACTTTATTATTCCAATCTTTGCTTTAGCTAACGCTGGTGTAATGATTAGCAGCGATGTGGAGCTAGACATGGCTTTAACCACCAATATTATTCTTGCTTTAGTACTTGGAAAAGCTATGGGAATTCCGCTACTTGTATTTTTAGCACAGAAATTAAGGCTTGTTTCTATTCCTACAAATATTAATCTTTATCAAATTATTGGCGTTGCTTTTTTAGCAGGTATTGGTTTCACCATGGCTATTTTTATTGCGAGTTTAGCTTTTAGTTCCACACCTGAATATATTGATTCGGCTAAAATTGGAATTTTATTGGGTTCCTTAATATCAGCCGTTATTGGATATCTAATTTTACGCTTTGCACCACAAAATGCAGATGACACGATGGAACCAACTGTGCTAGAATAAATACATAGCAAAATGCCTACACCGTTAAGGTAATTTGTTTGATTTAATTATAATGCACTTAAATTAAGTTTATTAAACAATGTCCTTTTATTAAAACTGAAATTAATTTCTAGCTTTTTTTGGAATTGAACAGCCAGAAGAGTCCCCTTTTTTGATACCTAATTTTAATAAAATGGTTTCTAAAAGGCACCACTTTGTAAAAGCAGACTGAATTAAATTTACACCAATAAAAACCGTGAACCACATCCAATTTGGGTTCACATAAACGGTTAATACAACGCTTAAAAGCACCATAAAACCAACTATAATTCTAAAATACGTATTTAACATGTTGACTGATTTTTAAGTTTATATAAATTTTTCGATGGGAACTACAATAGCCTTTACCGGATTGTTAGTTTCTATTTGTAGATTAAATTCTTTTATTAAATCGAATAAGGTGTCAATGGTTTCGTTTTCGGTAAATGAGAAAAATAAATGGGATTCATTACCAATTTTTTGTCCTGGGAACCAACTAGAAGTCATCATAACGGATGAACCATTTTTATAACCATCAATATCTGAACTACTGAAGTTTTTAATATTTGCCTCTTTAAAAAGTTTCAAAACATCCTTTTGAAATTCTTCGACTGCTGTTACGATTACTAATTTCATATGAATTTTTATTACTTGAAATTTTGAGCGAATGGAAATCGAAAGAATAAAGTATCCCTTGGAAATAAATCCAGTCGTCTCGTTTCATTATTTATCTTTTTTTTGTTCAATCATATAATACACTAACGGCACCACCAATAGGGTTAATACTGTTGAAACAATAGTTCCTCCCATAAGTGAGATTGCCAGCCCTTGAAAAATTGGGTCAAACAATATCACAAAGGCTCCTATTACAACCGTTCCTGCAGTTAGCAAGATTGGCGTTGTACGTACCGCACCAGCTTCAATGGCGGCTTGTTTTAGCGATACTCCTTCTGCCGTTCTTA
>CBFHJN010000177.1:0-6196 GCA_965655805.1 Flavobacteriaceae bacterium | reverse complement strand
AAACAGGCGAATAACAGCGAATTAACAGCGAAAGAAACGACAACAAACGACAAGAAGCCGAATATAAATACACTTTATTCAATTAAGCAATTAAAAGAAGTCTTCAATTTGTCAGATGAAAAAATCAATACACACTTTGAAGAGTTTTATCACAATATTGGTTGGTATAGAGAAAATAAAGTAATAAGACATGAGTAAAAATTTACCGCAAAATACGGACAAAAACGGACGAGATGAGAACGGACGTTTCACAGATGGCAACAAAGGAAAGCCAAAAGGAGCGACCAATAAAACAACCCGAGATGTTCGCGAATTTATAACCAACTTCTTAAATAATAAAGCCTTTGAGATACCGCATATTTGGAACAGTTTAGAGGACAAAGACAAGGCGACATTATATTTACACTTATGTAGGTTAGTGTTACCAAAGCCAACAGATGAGAAACCCGAAAACGAAAAGAACTTTAATCGTCCTATAATACGGTTTAACTACGATACAGACTTAACACCCACAGAAAAACAAAAGTTACTTTCAAAATTACAAAGTGATGAAACCGATACTTCGGAATTTATTGATTTAATGGAACGCATGAGTATTGACGATTTAAGGGAATTGGTTAAACGTGAAAGCCTAACAACGGAACAAATTGATTTACTAATTGATAAACTTTAAAAAATGACTACAATAAATAATTTTGATGACATGATCCAGTTCATTAAGGAACATGATTTAACCCCAGACCAAACACACGAACTTGTTAAGACTTGTATTAACTCTTATATAGTTACAGACTATAAAAGTAAAGACGAATTAATCAAAACTTTAAAAGACTTCTGGAGCAAATGGAAAGATACAGACGAACGTCCTTTATTTATTGATTTGGATTAATTTCTGTATTGTCGTGAAATAGTCGTGAAACAAAAAAGCCAACTACCTAAAAAATAGATAATTGACTTCTATAAAAGTGCCCAGGACTGAACCATGATGTAACTAATTAAAACTAACTTAAAACCTCATCAATCTTACTAAAAACAGTTATAAGTATTGATTTTATTAGATAGTTAAATATTAAGTAGATTATATTAAATATAAATAGATGGGGATAATGTCGTGAAAATGTCGTGAAAGCATTATATTTGTCAAAACAAATTATCAGTTATGGCGACAGTTAAATATAAAATTCAAGGCAAAGGAGAAACAGCTACTATTTATATTCGTTTGTTAGATGGTAGAAAAACCGATATTTGGACACCCACAGGCTACACAATAAGACCAGAGTTCTGGAGCAACAAGAAAGGAGAACCAAAACAAGCATCCGCCAACAATGACAAGTTAAATCTATCCATCAAATTGAGAGAGTTAAAAAACTTTGTGCTGGACAAGTTGAATGAAGACAAGGGAGCGCAAAGCATCAATAAAGATTGGTTAAATCATGTTATTGCAATTTATAAGAATCCATCTATTGACAGCAAAGAAATTTTATTGATGGATGCCGTTAAAAACTACCAATCAGAGTTGAAGACAAAATTTAATCAAACGACAGGAAAACCAATTTCAAACTATACTATCAAAAACTACAATACTACTTTAATGAGATTGGAGAAATTCGAGAAATTTAAAAAGCATCAATATTTATTGCATGAAGTAGATTTAACATTTCATTCAGATTATAAGAAATACGCATCAAAACAATTAGGATTATCAATAAACAGTATAGGGAAAGATATAAAACAAATAAAAACCGTTTGTTTGGATGCAAGGGATCGAGGTTTTGAGATTAACAAGCAAGCAGAAAGCCGAAAGTTTACAATGCAATCAGAACCAACCTTATTTGTAACATTGACAGAAGACGAAATTCAGACAATTAAAGACCATGAGTTTAAGCAGGATTATTTGAGAAACGCCAAAGATTGGTTAATTATAGGATGCTGGACAGGATGCCGAGTTAATGACCTTATGCAGTTGACAAAGGATAATATAATGACAAACACCAAAGGGCAAAAGTTTATCCGATATACGCAAAGCAAAACAGGGAAACAAGTAGATTTACCAATACACCACCACGTTAATGAGGTTTTGGAAAGATTGGGAGGTTTCCCCAGATCAATATCAGATGTTAATTTTAATCTTTATATCAAAAAAGTATGTAAGCAAGCAGGATTAACTCAATTAGTGAAAGGTACACGACAGAACCCAAAGACGCATAAAAAAGAAACAGGAATGTTTGAGAAATGGCAATTAATAAAGTCGCACACGTGCCGACGTTCATTCGCTACGAACCATTATAATAAGCTATCAAATAAATTAATAATGAGAGTAACAGGGCACGCCACCGAAAAGATGCTATTAAACTACATAGGAGAAACAGAAAACGACCATTTGGACGACTTTATGAATGTTTGGGATAATGACAAGTTGGAGCAAGAAAACACGCTTAAAATGGCTAAATAGCAACGTTATAAAATAAATGTGAATAGCTTTATAGTAATTGTAAGTATCTTTTTTATGAGTGTTTAATATTCTTAATACCAATAAGATAAGATATTTGTCCACACTAAATTTAATGAAATGTGAATTTCTTAACTGGGAATATTCGCAAAAGAGTATTATATTTGTGAACGATGCAAGCGAGCACAAAAAAGCAGTAAACCAATTGCAGTTGATTTACCACTTTTTAATTTGAAATGTTTTTAATCGATTTAACGACGGACATTCATAATATCTGTTACAAATATAGTACTTATACACATATTCACAAACTTATTCACATTTTTATTTATAAGTTTTATGTTTGTTTAATGTAGTCCATCGTTCTAATAGGTTTTAAATATCTTTAAATCAGTGTTTTAACGCATCATTTTTATTAATTAAATTTTTTATAAATGATGAGTACAAAAGAAGTTGCGACTTTATTAGGTTGCACAAAGCGAAACATTATTCGCATGGTACACGCTGGACAATTAGAGCCAGTCAACAGTCAGAAAAGCTTTTATCTATTTGATGAGAAGCAAGTGTTAACCCTTAAATCTTTGAGAGATGAAAGAAAGTAAGTTAACATTTGAGAAGTTACCAGAAGCAGTTAGTTTGTTGCTGGAACAGATGGAACGCATAGAAGCGAGTTTAAACGTTCAAAGTTCTACGGAAGAACAAACACCTCAGCGAGATAGTGAAGTCTTCTTAACACGCAAAGAAACAGCCGAATTTTTCAGTATTAGTTTATACACCGTCCATGATTGGATGAAAAAAGGTATAATCAAACCTTACAAGGCTGGAAACCGTACTTATTTTAAGCAATCGGAGTTAGTCGAAGTTCTAAATAATTCTAATAACCAGTAACATGATAGTAAAGAAAAAAGGGATGCAGAAACGCACCCCTAAACAAATTATCAGATGTTCTGGCGAAAGACCATCGACAAGGCTAAAATACAAAATATTTGCCTTATATCAATGGTTTAGAGGTTGGAGCATTGCAGTATTTAATCTAATTAAAACGATATTGTAATGGAAGCAAATATATTTATAGGACAATCCCCCCAGAAAATAGATAAATCAAAACTAAGGGTTAAGAAGCCTATTTATTTAAAAGATAGTGCCTTTGCTTATGATTTATGGGAATGGAAGTATAACACCAATTTAAAAGATTATGAAATCAGTTCTTTGTATTACCAAGGAATGAGGGAGTTTATTAATTCGCTGGATTATTATAAAAGACAGTTATCAGATAAAGATCATATCTATATTAGAGAAGTCAATAGCATTATTCAAGAAATCACAAAGGACGATTTAAACGATGAGGTGCGTTCTTATGTAGATAGTATTGATAAACCTATCACTTTTGAATATAACGAAACTGAATATTCTATCCCTTGCGAAACATTTAAAAATATCTATTTAAAACAGCATCATAACATAACAAATGATAAATGGTTAACCAATATTCAGAAGCATGATAAACCCATCTTAAAAGATACCGAAACAAGTTCTTTCTTTGTGTTTGAAAATGGTTTTGTTGAAGTAACAAAAGACAGCATCGAATTAAAAAACTTTGATGAGTTAAAAGATGTTTGTATCTGGAAAGACCAAATTATAAACCATAATTTCACGTACATAGAAGACCGCAAAGGGAATGAGGGGGAATATGAAAAATTCATCAATAATGTTTGTAATAAAGACCCTGAAAGATTTAAAGCCTTATGTAGTGCAATAGGTTATTTGTTACACAATCACTTTGACCCTACGAAAGGACAAGCAGTAATATTTTATGATGAAGCCTTAACAGATAGTAATAACCCTCAAGGCGGAACAGGAAAGGGGTTAATAGTAATAAGTATTCGACTATTAAGAAAAACCGCCAAAATTGATGGAAAAAATTACAAGTCAGACGATAAGTTCAAGTTTAGTAATGTTTCGCCATCTACACAATTAGTTTGGATTGATGAAACTAACAAATATTTTGATTTTAAAGATTTGTTTTCGTGCATGACAGATGGCTGGCAGATTGAACGTAAATTTCAAAACAAATTTGATATTGCACCAGAAGACAGTCCAAAGGTTGTTATTTGTTCAAACACTATTTTAGATAACAAAGGATCGAGTAACAAGCGAAGACAGTTTATAATTGAATTATCCGACTACTATTCAAGTAAGATTATCACAGGAACAGAAGAGCCAATAAAAGACGAACACGGAATTTTGTTTTCAGATAAATGGAATGTTGACGAATGGAATAAGTTTTATTCTTTCATGCTGGAATGTTCACAGTTTTATTTATCAAATGGTTTATGTAATTACGAGCGTAAAAACGTTGAATTAAATCTACTCAAACAACAAACTTGCGACGAGTTCATGGAGTACGTTATAAATACACCACCCCCTACGAACACCGATATTATAATAAGCACTTTGTTTAATGAATTTAAGACCATTTATTTAGGAGAAGACAGTAAAATAGTACAGCGTACATTTACTAATTGGATTAAGAAATATTGTTCAGTCGAAAACATGGAGTTAATCAAAGTTGGTAAATCAAATGGGAATCCAATTTATCAAATTAGGGAACAAGGGAACAGGCTACAATAAAAAAAGGGGGGGGTAATATTTTTATTTATATCCCCCCTATATTTAGATAGATGTTGTTCCCTTAATCCCTGAAATAATAATTAAAAAAATGGAAAGTTCTGAATATCAATTAAATACATTTATAGAGTACATTCGCACCAAACAATTTATGTTAAACGCACTCAAAGGAGTTGACCCGAATACGTTTGTATTTATTAGCATGAATGAGATTAAAGAACGTTTTTTAGTCAATCCATCAAAAGATATTAAATCACTCATCGAAGTTGGAGAAATAGCAGTACAGGAAAACAAAAGTGCAAAAGGATATAAATATTATTCTTATAAAGTTCTGAATGTTGGCTACCATGATTTAAACTTATTAGAGCCGAAAGGGAGAGCGTTAATACGCACCACCGAAAGAATGATGAACATATTGAAAGATGTATCACTAAAAAAAGACAGTCCATCTACTCAATATTTTAATTCGTTTCTGGAGCATAAGAAACACCTACTAAGAATATTTTTTAACGTGGATTATTTTAGTGGACGAGTTCACACACCAATAACAAGTTTTAAAAGTGAGTACAGGAAAAATATATTAATAGATGAGGTTGAAACTGTTTCGCTGGACGTGGTAACAATGCAACCCGTATTATTAGGTGCAATCTTAAAAAAGACCATTGGAGAAAATGAGTTTTCAAGCTGGATTAATGAGGGGAAAGATATTTATTTAATGCTACAATCAAAAGCAAAATTAAAGTCAAGAGATGAAGCTAAAAAACGGTTCTTTGAAATACTGTTTTCACGTTCGAATGATAGCCTAAAAAATATGTTTGGCAACAGTAATTGGATAGCGTGGATTAATGAGATTAAAAACAAACCATTCACAGAAAACCCCCATACATTAGAAAAAAATCATTCAAATTTAGCGTTCATATTACAAACAAGTGAGGTTAATATAATGACAGAAGTCTGGAGCAAATTGTTAGATAGTGGAATTAAATTTTTATCGGTGCATGATGAAATAATAATCAAACATTCAGACCATGACAAAGCAAAGGAGATTTTCAGTTCTGTATTATCGAAATACCTACCTTATTTTAAATTATCCGATAAACAACCACTAGAACCAAAACA
>CBFHJN010000176.1:4959-6204 GCA_965655805.1 Flavobacteriaceae bacterium | reverse complement strand
AAAATGAAAAACAGTTAAAAGATTTTGTAAAAGAGAATGATTTGTCCATTAAAAATGAAGAAGATTTCTTAAAAATGTTACGTTATAATAAAACGCTTTAATCTTTTTTTAAAACTTTAGGTTTTAAAAAAGGATAAACATTTTAGTTTATCCTTTTTTTTATGCAATTTTGCAAAACCTTTTTTTAGAAATGAAATATAACAAAAGAGAAAAAGCCATAGTTCTTTTATCAGACGGAACTATCTTTCACGGAAAATCAATTGGAATTAAAGGAACTGCTTTTGGCGAAGTGTGTTTCAATACAGGAGCAACTGGTTATCAAGAAATTTTTACAGATCCTTCCTATTTTGGGCAGTTAATGGTAACAACCAACGCGCACATAGGTAATTACGGAACACATTCGGATGAAGTAGAATCAGAAACAGTTAAAATTTCTGGTCTAATTTGTAGAAATTTTAGTTATAATTATTCTAGACCTTCAGCCGAAGGGAGTTTAGAACAGTTTTTTGAGAAACACAATGTATTGGCAATTTCGGATGTAGATACGCGTGCATTAGTTAGTTATATTCGCGATCATGGTGCCATGAATGCACTTATTTCGACAGATGTTGATAATATTGAAAACTTGAAAAAGCAGTTGGCAGACGTTCCAAATATGGACGGATTGGAATTGGCTTCTAAAGTATCAACAAAAGAACCTTATTTTTATGGTGATGAGAATGCTAAATATAAAGTAGCTGCTTTAGATATTGGTATTAAAAAGAATATATTAAAAAATTTAGCAGCGCGTGATGTATACATCAAGGTATTTCCTTATAATGCTAAATTTGAAGATTTAAAAGCCTTTAAACCAGATGGATATTTCCTGTCAAACGGACCAGGAGATCCTGAACCATTAGTGGAAGCGATAACTTTAACCAAAGAAATAATTTCCAGAAACTTACCATTGTTCGGAATTTGTTTAGGACACCAGGTTATAGCTTTGGCTAATGGTATATCTACTTATAAAATGCATAATGGTCATCGCGGAATTAATCATCCAGTACAGAATTTGGTAACAACGAAGGGTGAAATTACATCTCAAAACCATGGTTTTGCTATCAACAGAGAGGAAGCCGAACAGCATCCTGATATTGAAATAACTCATGTTCATTTAAATGATCATACAGTTGCGGGTATTAAAATGAAATCAAAAAATTGCTTTTCAGTTCAGTATCATCCTGAAGCAAGTCCTGGCCCTCATGA
>CBFHJN010000176.1:0-4863 GCA_965655805.1 Flavobacteriaceae bacterium | reverse complement strand
ACGGTTGCGGGTATTAAAATGAAATCTAAAAATTGCTTTTCAGTTCAGTATCATCCTGAAGCAAGTCCTGGCCCTCATGATGCTACTTACCTTTTCGATCAATTTATAGAAAACATAAAAAACAACTAAATATACAAACCTCAAAGCGTTTCAAATTTCTTTGAGGTTTTTTTATTGCGAAAACCATTTCGCTTAAATAATTTATAATAATGGTATGTTCAATTTACTTAAGTAGATGAATTTTGTAAATTTACATTCCGAATTTTTAATCTAAAAGAGAATCGTATGAGCATTATAATAGATATTCACGCTAGACAAATTTTTGATTCACGTGGTAACCCAACTATTGAAGTAGATGTTACAACAGAAAATGGCTTTATAGGTCGTGCAGCTGTGCCTTCAGGAGCATCGACGGGAGAACATGAAGCTGTGGAATTGCGTGATGGTGGAACTGCGTTTTTAGGAAAGGGCGTAACCAAAGCTATTAAAAATGTGAATACCATAATAGCTCAAGAGTTATTAGGAACTTCGGTTTTTGAACAAAATACAATTGATCAGGTTATGATTTATTTAGATGGTACAGCTAATAAATCTAATTTAGGAGCTAATGCTATTTTAGGTGTTTCTTTAGCGGCTGCAAAAGCGGCTGCCAATGAATTAGGGTTACCATTATATCGCTACGTTGGTGGTGTTTCAGCTAATACACTACCTGTTCCCATGATGAATATCATTAATGGAGGTTCACATAGCGATGCACCAATTGCATTTCAAGAGTTTATGATTATGCCTGTTAAAGCAAAAAATTTCAGTCATGCCATGCAAATGGGCACCGAAATTTTTCACCATTTAAAAACCGTTTTACACGACCGTAGTTTAAGTACAGCGGTTGGCGATGAAGGTGGTTTTGCACCTAATTTAGCAGGCGGAACTGAAGATGCTTTAGATACTATTAAGATAGCGGTTAGTAATGCTGGCTACAAATTTGGAGACGATGTGATGATTGCTTTGGATTGCGCTGCTGCCGAATTTTATGTAAACGGAAATTACGATTATAAAAAGTTTGAAGGCGATTTAGGTAAAATTAGAACCAGTAAAGAACAAGCCGATTATATAGCTGAATTATGCAATAAATACCCAATAATATCTGTTGAAGATGCCATGGATGAAAACGATTGGGAAGGCTGGAAATATTTAACCGAATTAATTGGTGATAAAGTCCAATTGGTGGGCGACGATTTATTTGTAACCAATGTAGAACGCTTATCAAAAGGTATTGATACCAATACAGCCAATTCAATTTTGATTAAAGTAAACCAAATTGGGACATTAACCGAAACCATTGCAGCTGTAAATATGGCACATAATAATGGGTATACGTCAGTTATGTCTCATCGTTCGGGTGAAACCGAAGATTATACCATTGCCGATTTAGCCGTAGCGTTAAACTGTGGACAGATAAAAACCGGTTCCGCTTCAAGAAGTGATCGTATGGCAAAGTATAACCAATTATTACGGATTGAGGAAGAACTAGGAGGTGTGGCTTATTTTCCTGGAGTTAGGGCATTTAAAATAATCAGGTAGTTAATATATTGAATTTCTTCCGTAGTTTAGTATTAATAATAATCCATTTTTTATCGAAGAAAAGTGATTTTCATCAATAACTTTTATATTATCGTTCAACGGTTTGATTAATATGATTAATCTAAAGAGTTAATGTGCTTACCTTTATAAATTTTAATGTCGTCAAACCAGGCATATTCAGTTGTGAAATTTCCGTTTTTATCCTTCGGTGCATAACCAATGGAGCTTCCTCCGTGAAAAGTAGTGAATATAAAATAGTTTATTAAGGTATGAGGTCCTTCAACAGAACGATATTGGATGCCTTCATGCTGAATTATTAGTTTGCCATCTACCCAAATCTCAAAAACACCATTTTTGGACGTGGCAGGTTTGTTTAATTTCACATAAATTGCGACATCGTTGTAGCTTCCAGGTGTAAAAACAGGTTCGGCAGACGTCATTCCATCACCATATTTCTTGGGTTTATTTTGATGATAGATATAGGAAGCAATTTCGCCGTGTTTTTTAAAAGTAGCCCGTGCGCTCCATCCATATGGTCTCATTTTGTTTCCAGCAACTATTTTTTTCTTTGGAACTAAACCGAACAATTTTCCGCTTTTAGTGAATTTAAAATCTTCGGCAAATTTCACAGAATAATTTAAGGTCGCTTCCTCTAAATTTTCAGATAAACGAAACTGCTTGAAAACTAATTTGCTGCCTTTCTCGTATCCAACGTAGGACACTTTAACCGCATTTGAGGACGATTTCCCTTTATTTGCGCTTAATTCTATAGATTCATGCGATAGCAGTTCGTTGACATGTGTTGTTCGTAAATCATTATCAAAATTAAATTGTAAAAGAGGAATTTCTCCTTTAATGGGGTTTGGTTTGCAAGAATTCAGACCTAAAACAAATATAAACGAGAACATAAAAGATGCATAAAAATACTTTGAAACTATTAGCATATCATTGAATTGGAAGTTTATCAAAATGGACTATTTATAAAATTATAGAGTGTGAAATGGGTATATTAACGAGCTAAAAAAATTAATATAGTGAAAATTTTACTTATTTTTGAAAAAAAAAGAATTATGTATAAAAAGACAATTTTGGTAATGGCCCTTTTGTTATGCGGTATGGTAAATGCTCAAAATTGGCCAACAGGATTTAATTCAATATCGGTAACGAATGAATTAGAAAACATTGTGTGTTTTACGTTTGTTGGGGAGAATAAAATTCTTTTGGGTAAACAGAGTGGTGAGATTTATCTTATTGAAAATGAGGTTTTGGTTACTGATCCTATTGTTGAAATCCCAACCATTGTTAATTCAACAGGAGGTGACCGAGGTCTTGTAGGTATCGCAATTGATCCAAATTATCCGACTTCACCATATCTGTATGTAACTTACACTGTTGAAGAAGCTACGCATAATAGAGTTTCAAGATTTCAACTTATTAACTCTAGTATAGATTTAGCTTCTGAAGAAGTTTTATTAGATTTAAGTCCTTTAGATAACGTTTGGCATGTTGGTGGTGCTTTAGAAATTAACAACGAAGGTTATTTATTTACATCAACCGGTGATAATAGTTTGCCAGGTGTTTCGCAATCTTTAGAAACTACTCATGGTAAAGTTTTAAGAATTTTCAAGGATGGTAGTATCCCAATCGATAATCCTTATTATACTGGAAATGGAGAGCCTGAAGATATTATTTGGTCTATGGGTTTGAGAAATCCATTTACCATGGCAATGCACCAAGATTCTGGCAAGTTGTTTGTAAATGATGTAGGAGCACATTTATGGGAAGAAATAAATGACGCAACTGGACCTGGGCGTAATTTTGGCTGGCCAAATGAAGAAGGTTATAATAGCACAGGTTCAACTTATGACCCACCCTCTTATGCTTATCCGCACACTGATGGTACATCTGATTGGGAAGGCAATGCCATAACAGGTGGTACGTTTTATGATCCAGAAGTTCCAGTTTATCCTTCGGAATACGTCGGAAAGTACTTTTTTGTAGAGTTTAATAAAAAATGGATAAATACGGTAACACCGGAAATGGATAATCATGATCATATTCATAATTTGTCTAATTCTAGAGAGGTTTTTGCTAGCGATATTCCTCACGGAGCGGTTTATTTGAAAACAAGTCCAGATGGTTATATTTATTTTTTTAGCCGTGTAGAGAATGTTTTTTATAAAATTGTTTTTCATGAACTAAATACCCCATTAATATTTAAAGGGCCTGAAGATACGACCACTATGGCGGGGGAACGTACTCGATTTACTGTTCAAGCAGCTGGTGCACCAGATTTGAATTATGAATGGTATAGAAATGGGTCCTCAATATTTTCTGCGGGTAATTCGTCGTTATATACGTTTCCAAATACCCAAATGAACAGGGCAGGAGATTATCAAGTCAGGGTTTATAATGATTATGGAGAAGTTTGGAGTGATGTTTTCACATTAACTGTTATCCCTTTTAACGAAGCTCCAGTGCCAACAATTTTATCACCTTCGAGCAGTTTAACTTACCAAGCAGGAGAAACTATATTTTTTGATGCAATTGCAACTGATGTTGAAATGGGTGATGTGCCTGCTGCAAATTTTGAGTGGTTTGTTAAATTCCACCATGATAATCATAATCACGATGGTCCAGCAATAGCTGTTGGAACAAAAAATGGGAATTATACTATTTCAGATATCGGAGAAACTTCATCGAATGTTTGGTTCGAGTTTATAGTTAGGGTAACAGATGATATTGGTCAAAGAGTAGAAACTTCTGTTGAAATATATCCGCAAATTTCTGAAGTGAGTTTTGTGACCTCACCAGAAAATTTA
Organism: Flavobacteriaceae bacterium; assembly: GCA_965655805.1. GTDB lineage: Bacteria > Bacteroidota > Bacteroidia > Flavobacteriales > Flavobacteriaceae > Algorimicrobium. The sequence continues at coordinate 460 of CBFHJN010000176.1, read as the reverse complement.
AATATTAATGTAGCAGGGCCTATTTACCAAACACCTTATTCAAATAATTTTGTTGAACATTTAAAGCTGCCAGTTGATGCTCCAGATTTTCAGACAATAAATGGCGTAGATGCTATTTATAGATTTAGTCACTGGTCTGAAACAGTTGAAAATAGTTTGTTTACTATTCCAGATGATGATGTTGAACTAACTGCTTTTTTTGCTGAATGTACAGATCCAGACCCTGTTTCAAATTTTGACTTTACGGTCTTAACGGGGGAAAGTGTAAATCTAACTTGGAATGGTGCTAATATGCCTTGTGTAAAAGAATTCCTTTTGGTGAATCAAGATACCATGGAAACAATTATCATCCCAGCAAATGTTGATGAAATCAATTATCTGTATAATTTGTTTGGCCTTAATAATACTGCTATTTATAACTTTGGAATTGCCGCTGTTAACGAATATGGAACTTCAGAAT
>CBFHJN010000175.1:0-6268 GCA_965655805.1 Flavobacteriaceae bacterium | reverse complement strand
ATCAGTTTATCCGGTCGAGGCGATAAGGATTTAAGTACATACAGTGAATATTTTAATTTGTAAAGCAGCATAATGTCAAAACAATTCGTCATGCTGAACTTGTTTCAGCCTCCCATAACATGAAATCAAGTTACATTTATATACTAACCAATACTTATAGAACCACTTTTTAGGTGGATGTTACCAATGATTTAATAAAAAGAACCAGAGAGCATCAAAATGGTGTAGGTTCCGTATTTACCAAAAAATACAATTTAAAAGATCTTATCTATTTTGAAGAATTTAATGATATTATTCAAGCAATAACAAGAGAAAAACAAATAAAAAACTGGAAAAAAGAATGGAAACTAAACTTAATAAAAGAAATAAATCCAAATCTTGAAACCTTAAAATTATAATGAGACCCTGAAACAAGTTCAGGGTGACGAAAGACGAAAGACGAAAGAAATGAACAGAATAAACCAAAAATTACAAACTGACAAAAAACTACTATCCATATATTTTACAGCTGGATTTCCTAATATAGATGATACGGTTTCTATCATTCAGCATCTAGAAAAAAGTGGTGTGGATATGATAGAAATTGGTTTACCATTCAGTGATCCTTTGGCAGATGGTCCAACCATACAAGCGAGTTCAACACAAGCATTACAAAATGGCATGACCACGGATGTGCTTTTTAAGCAGCTAAAAGATATACGAAAAACCGTTTCAATCCCGCTAATAATCATGGGATATTTTAACCCAATATTACAATATGGTGTAGAGGATTTTTGCAAAAAATGTCAAGAAATTGGCATTGACGGATTAATAATTCCCGATTTACCTGTTGATGTCTATAATGATAACTATAAAACCCTTTTTGAAAAATACAGACTTATCAATGTGTTTTTAATAACGCCTCAAACGTCGGAAAAACGTATTCGTTTTATTGATAGTATATCAAACGGATTCATTTATATGGTTAGTAGCGCCAGTGTAACCGGTAGCCAGTCTGGGTTTGGGGAAGAACAATTGAAGTACTTTAAACGCATTCAAGACTTGCAATTAAACAATTCGCAAATAATTGGCTTCGGAATTTCTAATGAAGAAACTTTTAATCAAGCTACCACATATGCCCAAGGGGCTATTATTGGAAGTACCTTTATAAAACATCTTAAAAACAACGGTATTCAAAAAATTAATAGTTTTGTAGAATCTATAATCACCTAAATAAAAATTGATGTCAAAGATTCTCAACGATTGGAAATTATTACTTTTACTTTGCTTAACACTTGGCCTTGCGCCGTTTTTTCCAGAACCACATATTTGGGGCAAATTAAAATGGTTGGCAGGAGGTGCGCACGGAATGAAAGCCATGGATTGGTTTGATTTGTTATTTCATGGATTGCCATTTCTACTTTTTTTACGATTTTTTCTTCTAAAATTGATCAGGAAAAATCCATAAAATTTGGATAAGCTACTTACCTAAAAAACTTTTTTTTTATATTTAGGTATTCTTACCAACCTAACCAATTATGGAAAAAAAATACAATGTTAATAATGCTATTTCAAATTATATAACCTTATTCTTTTGTGGTTTATTTAGTCTTATTTCACAATTTTCTTGGGCACAAAATGATACACTGGTTTTAAAAAATAACGATAAAATAATTGGTGAAATTAAATCCATGGATCGTGGTGTGGTAACTGTTGAAACCGATTACAGCGATTCTGATTTTAAAATTACTTGGATTGACATAAAAAGTGTAAAAAGTACCCAAATATTTCTATTAACGCTCTCAAACGGCAACAGATTAAACAGTTCTTTAAGCACAAAAGGAACTAATTTAGGTCAAGTTACGGTAACTGAAAATGGCAAGGAACTTACCATTCCTATTTCAGATATTGTATACATCAAACCGGTTAAGAATAATTTTCTTTCACGAATTGTTGCGTCTGTATCAGTTGGGTACAACATAACAAAAAGCAACAATTTAAGTCAGTTTTCAGTAAACAGTAATTTGAGTTATACCGCTTATAAATGGCTATTAAATGGAAGTTATAATTCCGTAAGAAGTAATCAAGATGGTGTACCGGAAACAAACCGAACGGATGCTAATATCGGATTTAAGTACTTCATGAAAAAAGATTATTTCTATTCAACTGATGCCAGTTTTTTATCCAATGATGAGCAAAAGCTAAAATTACGATCTACTATAAAAGGTGGTTTAGGAAAATATTTTGTGCATTCAAATAAACTATTTTTTGGAGGTGGTTTTGGTCTAGCCTGGAACAACGAACAATATAATGATGTACCAGATGCCAACCGTAATTCATTGGAAGCCTACGGAAACATAACGCTAAACATGTTCGATTTCAGTGATTTTAGTTTAAATACAGATTTAACATTCTACCCAAGTTTAACAGAAAGTGGTCGTTATCGTGCCGATTATAACCTGAATTTAAAATATGATTTACCGTTAGACTTCTTCATAAAATTAGGTTTAACTTATAACTATGATAGTAAACCAGTTGAAGGTGCTTCCGTATCAGATTATGTATTCCAATCTACCTTTGGTTGGGAGTTTAATTAGTCTATAGTTGCATTGAAAATATGTCGCATTATTTATTTTTCAACATGTTTAAATACATAGCTTCTACTTTACTCCGAGCCCAAGGCGTACGTCTTAAAAATTTTAAACTAGATTTTACCGAAGGCTTATCTGTAAAACACTTAATTTTTATAGTATAACCCATATATTCCCAACCATAATGTGCTTCTAAAGCAACAATAATTTCTTCTAGTTTTACACCGTGTAATGGATTATTTGGTTGCTGTTCCATAATGTTTAAGAAACTAGATTTTTAATTTTAACGGCTTTTTCAAAATGATCTAATTGATGGGCTTCTATCCACCATGTTGCAGCTTCCATTAACAATTTAGGATTATCATTTTTATTTGCGAAAAAGGCATAGAAAGATAAACCAACATTTTCACCTTTCTGTGTTATTTTGGTGTTACAAACGTCTAATATTTTTGCTCGTAATTCTGGACTCATATTTAATCTCTTCTTCTATTAGGTCTTTTTTTAGCTGAACGATTACCTTGAGATCTATTCGATTTTCTTGAAGAATTTTCTGAAGATTTTCGAGAATCTGATTTTGGTTTCTTTGGTCCACGATTTTGATTTCGACCTTGACCAGGTTTAATTGGTTTAGTTGATGCATTAGGGTCTGGCTCAAAACCTTCTAAAATTGTTACTGGTATTTTCTCACCTACTAATTTTTCAATATCACGTAAATAGGTTGTTTCATCTGCGCTTACTAACGAAATAGCTTCACCACTAGCTCCTGCTCTACCTGTTCTACCAATTCGGTGAACATAATCTTCTGAAATGTTTGGCAGCTCAAAATTTATAACATGAGGTAACAATGGAATATCTAAACCTCGAGCCGCAATATCTGTAGCAACCAACACACTTATTTTACTGGATTTAAAGCCTGCTAAAGCTTTAGTTCTGGCTCCTTGACTTTTATTTCCATGAATGGCAGCTGCCGTAATTCCGCTACTAATCATTTTCTTGCATAGTTTGTTGGCGCCATGTTTGGTGCGCGTAAATACAAGCACCTGATTCCAATTTCCATCTAAAATCAACTTAATGATTAAATCTGTTTTTTTACCTTTAGCTACGCGATATACTTTTTGGGTAATGGCATCAACTGTTGAATTTTCAGGCGTTGCTTCTACTAAAACAGGTTTTCTTAAAATTCCGTTGGCTAGTTTTTTTATCTCTTTAGAAAACGTTGCCGAAAACAATAAATTTTGTCTTTTAGGCGGCATCAAAGCCATAATGCGTTCAATGTCACGTAAAAAACCCATATCTAACATTCTATCCGCTTCATCTAAAACAAGAATTTCTATTTGCTTTAATGAAATAACACCTTGATTCTGTAAATCAAGCAAACGTCCTGGTGTAGCAACCAAAATATCAACTCCACGATTTAGTGAAGCCACTTGAGGTTTTTGGTTAACACCTCCAAAAATAACCAAAGCGCGTAAATCGGTAAATTCACTGTAAGATTTTACGTTTTCATAAACTTGTGCAGCTAACTCACGTGTTGGCGTTAAAATTAGCGCACGAATTGGTCTCCGATTAGACGTTGAATTTTGACTTAAAATCTGTAATAACGGAAGCGTAAATCCTGCGGTTTTTCCAGTTCCCGTTTGTGCTGATGCTAAAACATCGCGTCCTTCAAGAACGGCTGGAATTGCTTTTTGTTGAATGGGAGAAGGTGTTTCATAACCTTGCTTACTGACCGCTTTTAAAAGGGCGTCAGACAAACCTAATGAGCTAAATGACATATATAATTTTTGTGAAGTGATAATCCAATAACATAAAGAGGTCACTTCTTAAGTTAGCGACAAAGGTAAACTTATTTAATTCCTAATCTTGGTATAAAATGGTTTTTATCTCATTCCAACCCAACTAAAACTTTAACATTTAATAATCTGACTTTAAGATACTTTTAGTATAAAACAGCATAAAAAATAGTATATTAAAGTGAATCAAAAAAATTAAAACTATGGGAACTATAACAGATAAAAGAAAATTTAAACCAACCAAGGAACAGTCAAACCCGACTAATCCAACGGGAAATACCAATATTGAAACTAACGACTTTGATATTGATAAAAAGACTATTAAAGATCAAAAAAGTAAAGAATAATCATTTTTTTTGATTGTCTGAAAGCCTATTTCAATTTTATGAAATAGGCTTTTTTCAATTGATTTTTTTTAACTTATTTTATAAAAATAACAACATTCAATAGTCAGAATTAATTGAGGAATTGCTTTATTTTGCAATATGGAAAACACGCTGAAACCCTATATACCTGAAGCAGCTATTTCGCAAATAATAGCATTGCTAGATCATGATGAATTAACGATAAAAATAAAAACGGAGCGCAAAACACGTCATGGTGATTACAGACGGTTATTAAACGGAAAGCATGAAATTACCATAAATTCAAATTTAAATTCCTACCGGTTTTTAATCACCCTAATTCATGAAATTGCTCATTTTGAAGCTTATAAAACATTCGGAAAGAACATTAAACCGCATGGAAAAGCTTGGAAACACACTTTCCAGAAACTCATGCTGCCATTTTTAAACCCAGCCGTTTTCCCTATGGATTTATTACCACTTTTGGCAAATCATTTTAAAAACCCAAAAGCCAGCAGTGACACTGATATTAAATTAGCTTTCGCCTTAAAACAGTTTGACCCACCCAATAACAAAACATATGTATTTGAAGTTCCTTTTGGGCAAAACTTTAAACTATATAATGGTAAAATTTTCAAAAAAGGCAACAAACGTGTAAAACGGATTGAATGTATAGAAGTTAAAACAGGAAAATTGTATCTTTTCAACCCAAATGCAGAAGTAGACATATTACATGAATAATGAATATCTTTCCAGAGACTATAATTTCAAAATAACCTTTCTGGTTTTGATTAAATGAAACGAAATGAATAAAAACTATTACGCCATATTAATGGCAGGTGGAGTTGGCTCTAGGTTTTGGCCAGTAAGCACACAAGATTTCCCAAAGCAATTTCATGATATGCTTGGAACGGGTGATACGCTAATTCAAAAAACGTTTAGCCGTTTAAGCCAGCTTATTCCTAAAGAAAATATTTTCATTTTAACCAATGAACGGTATCATGATTTAGTATTTGAACAACTTCCTGAAGTTACCGAGCGTCAAGTAGTTTTAGAACCCGCAATGCGGAATACAGCTCCATGTATTTTATATGCATCTTTAAAGATCCAGAAAGAAAATCCGGATGCTTTAATGATAGTTGCACCAAGCGATCATTGGATTGAAGACGAAACCGCATTTACCAATAATGTTCAACAAGCTTTTGATTTTTGTGCAAATCATGACGCTTTGATGACATTAGGTATCAAACCAACATTCCCAAACACAGGCTATGGCTATATTGAATACGATAGCCAAGAAGAAACAGATATAAAACCCGTCAAACAATTTAGAGAAAAACCAGACTACCAAACAGCACAATCGTTTATTGAGCAGGGAAATTTTCTATGGAATGCTGGGATTTTTATATGGAGCGTTGCGAGTGTAATAGAAGCATTTAAAACAAATCAATCTGATTTATTTAAACTTTTTCAACAAGGAATATCCACATACAATACGGAAAAAGAAGTAGCGTTCATTGAAGAAAATTATGCCAAAGCCGACAACATTTCGGTAGATTAT
>CBFHJN010000174.1:0-6303 GCA_965655805.1 Flavobacteriaceae bacterium | reverse complement strand
CAAAACATTATGGTTGTTAGTAGTGATGAGTTGTTGAAAGCGGCTTGTTGTAATCTATCAGAAAGTTTTGAAACCAACCCATCCATTGACGTTAACTTTGCGGATGCCATTTCAGGCACACGACAAATAAAAATGTTGGGTTTAACAACACCATATATTTTGATTGCGACTGAAAATATTCCGTCTGTTCGTGGAGCATCACAAGCATACGGTTTAAGTTTTATTCCAGGTACTTGGGTCGAGAGTATTCAAATTACCAAAGGTGCTGGAAGTGTGGTAAATGGTTTTGAAAGTATTGCAGGACAAATAAATGCCGAATTGGTAAAACCAACAACCGATAAAAAACTGTTTGTTAATTTGTATGGCGCAAGCAGTGAGCGGTTTGAGTTAAATACACATGTCAATACTAAAGTGAGTGATAAATGGGATACAGGATTATACTTGCATGGCAATACGCATAATAAAAAGCATGATGTTAATAATGATAACTTTATGGATATGCCAATCTATAATCAGATAAATGTTATGAACCGTTGGCAATACACCAATCCTGAAAAAGGCTTTGTGAGTTTTATTAATTTGAAATATCTTAATGATGGTAAACAAACAGGTGAATTAGATTTTGATCCAAACCGAGATCAAGGAACCACGAATGCTTGGGGAAGCGAAATTGATACCGAACGCTATGAAGTTTCGGCTAAATTGGGCTATGTTAATCCCGAAGTTCCATACAAAAGTATTGGTGTTCAAACAGCTTTTAGTCGTCACGAACAGGATTCATATTTTGGATTGAATGTATATGATATTGTTCAAAACAGTTTATATGCGAATGCTATTTATAACACCTTAATTGGAGATACACGTCACAAGGTGAAAACGGGATTAAGTTATACCTATGATGATTATGATGAGGTTGTCAATGCCGATAATTATAAGCGAACAGAATCGTCTGTTGGTGCTTTCTTTGAATACAATTATGACAATTTAGAAAGTTTAAATTTAACGGCTGGTGTTCGCGTGGATCAACACAATCTTTTCGGGTTTTTTGTTACGCCAAGACTACATGTGCGTTATACGCCTTGGGAAAAATCGGCTTTCAGAGCCTCTGTTGGTCGTGGAAAACGCAGTGCCAATATTTTCACAGAAAATCAACAAATATTTGCCACATCGCGAACGGTAAATATTTTATATTCAGGTGGTGATATTTATGGGTTAGATCCTGAGGTAGCATGGAACTACGGCGTTTCTTATTTACAAGGCTTCAATTTATTTGGGCGAAAAGGTGATTTTGCATTGGATTATTACCGAACCGATTTTCAAAACCAGATCGTTGTAGATTATGAAAATCCATTAGCTGTAAGTTTCTATAATTTGGAAGGTGATAGTTATGCAAACAGTTTTCAAGCAGAAGTTAATTATGATCTGTTTGAGAATTTTGATTTACGTATGGCTTATAAATATTATGATGTTAAAACCCAATATAAAACGGGAAAGTTAGAAAAACCTTTAACACCAAAACACAGGTTATTTGCTAATGTAGGTTATCAAACAACACGAAAAGATAATGGTGCGCAATGGAAATTTGATGGCACGTACAATTGGTTGAGTAAACAACGTTTTTCATCCACACAATCAAATCCGGTGGCATATCAATTGCCAGAGTACACACCAACAGTTGGTACGTTAAATTTGCAAATTACGAAAGTGTTTTCTCCAAAATTTGAAGTATATTTAGGAGGCGAAAACGTAACAAATGTGCGCCAAGATAACCCTATTTTGGCTGCCGATGATCCGTTTGGTGCTAATTTTGATAGTACCTTTGTATATGGTCCCGTTTTTGGTAGTATGTATTACGCAGGTTTGCGTTTCAAAATAAATTAAGAATACAAAATAATAATCAGATGTCTGCTAATTGCAGATTTAAAAAAGAAAACAAGATGAAAAAATTAGGAATTATTTTAGTGATGCTTTTTGGTTTAACAGCCTTTGCTCAAGACAAAAATGCTAAAGCATCCATAGAAGTAGATGGTGTTTGCAATATGTGTAAAGAACGCATTGAGAAAGCCTGTATTAAAACAAAAGGCGTCAAATCAGCGGTTTGGAATGTGGAAACACATGAGTTAAAACTGATTTATGATGCACGCAAAACAGATTTAAAAACCATCAATCAAAATATAGCAGATGTTGGTCACGATACCAAAGAAATTAAAGCAACAGATGAAGCGTATAATAGCGTTCATCCTTGTTGCTTATATAGAGATGAAGCCGTAAAAGAGGATCACAAGGATGATTAATCTGTAGCAAGTTATTTTAAAAGCTGTCTGATGATTTAATTGTCTGACAGCTTTTTTTATTTTCAAAAGTTTTGGTTTATTCAAGTAGCTATGAATAGTCAGTTATGAAAGCAAAGTATCTTTTTATTATTAGTATTACGTTTCTCAACCTCTATGCTTTTGGTGTGTGGCTATGGGTTTTTAATACGTATTCAAATCAAAAAGAAAGGGTGGAAGCCTTTTTAGATAGCTTCGTTGTTTTTAATGAACTAAATTGTCTTGATTTTATTTTATCAGCCTTAACATTGATTTCCTTAATCTTAGCCGTATATAAATTTAAACATAATGTGGTTATAGGTAGTGTTATAATTCATGTCCTATTTCTATTGTCCATAGTCTGGTCAAGATTATAAATTAAAGAGTGGCCAATCAAAATTTATTTTTTTGATTAATAGTTTTTAATTGATTAACTTTCTGTATCCATAAAAACTATAGTTATGTCCAGAAAATTAATTCTATCCAGCAATTCCCAAGTCCAAGTTTCAGGTGTGAAAAATGCTTTGGACGAAGCCGAAATACCGTATTTTGAAATTAATAAATCGGACTCTTCATATCCAGGTATTTTAGGTCAGATTGAAATTTACGTCAATGAAACGGATGAGGCTAAAGCGCTTCTACTAATCAAAAATTTGGTGAATGATTAACTTTTATGGAATTAGATTTATTTTAATTCTATCGTCTCAATTTTAGATATTAAACTGCCATCCTCACACATGCCTTCAATGTAGAGATTTATGCTATCGTAAAAATAGTTTGGAATATTAAAAATAAATTCACCATTCTGATTTGGAGTTTCGTTCGGAATCCAATTTAAAACACCTAGTTTAGCAAAGGCCTCACGTTTAGATGAGTTGTACATAGGAGCATAATATGTTTTCGGCATAGAATACCCTATTTTAATAGAATTGCTGCTAAATTTCCCTTTCGGATTGCTCTTGGTTCTACCACCATCTCTAGTGAAAATATTGATAGTTCCACCTGCACCATCAATACCATATCCTGTTCTGGCTACAAATAGTTTTTCTACTTCAGCAACAGTTAAATATTGAATCAATTCCAATTGATCTGTAACGAGAACATTATCTAAAAACACATTAGGATTCAATCTTCCTTGTAAATTAGAACTACGTCTGGAAAGAATATTTATGGTTGCACCAGTTTCTAAAACATCAAAACCGTTACTTCTAATAACATCTATAATACGTGTCGAGAAGGAGTAAACCGTTTTTAAATCTACCTGACGATTATTGACACCACCATTAATCATGAATTTTTCCTGTCTGGATTCCTTTTTAATTTTAAACATAACCGTATCCAACTGCGTTATGGATTCATCATAAATAAAATTATCCTTACTAGAAATAATAGTAACTGGCTTTTTAACGAGGTTTTCGGTATTTATGGAATCTTGCTCAAAAGTTGGATATACATTGTAATATATGCGAGGTGTTACCAATTTGCCTCGTTTGTTTTTTCCGCTAATAGAAACTACTGAACTATCCATTAAAGATAAATTTTCGAAACTGAAATAGCCATCTTTAACTTCTGTTGAAAGCATTAATTGATTATTGGCAGAAAAAAGGACAATTTCTTTATAGTCATCCGTATTGGCTTCATTAATTTTTCCTTGCAATTGAAAACCTGCCTCAAAATTATATTTGGCAATTTGTGGCGAATAAAAAATAGTATTCCATTCATAACGACTCCAGCCTTGTGTTAGTAGCAGTAAATCTAGATTATAGTTGGTTTTTCGCTCATTATCCTTAAAATAAGCTCGTGGATTATTAATAGTTCCTTTAATATAGGGTTGTAATAAAAAAGCCGAAGTAATTGTATTGTTTGTGTCATAAGATTCCGTTGAAGCTGGTAAAACAGAAACACTGATAAACTTTTTAAGCGTATTTTTTTTGTTTGATGCTAATCGGATTTGCGTGGAGTCATAACCAACTTTTTTTCCTAAAAATGAAATTTCATGGGTTAAATTTTCGGTTTTATGAAATACCAAACGTTCTAATACGGCTTGATTTTTATCATTAAAAAGCGTTAAAATATTCATGCCAATGTATAAATCCGTTTTAGGAATAGCTATGGTGTATTCAAATGTGTCTGCTTTAAATTGAAGTTCTATTTTTTTTAAAAGACCATCACGATGAATCAATAAGTAATGCGATTTGTTTAACAAATAGGGAAGGGTTCGCGCATTTGTTTTTAAACTCACAAATAGAGTGTTTTCATTTAAAGTATTGACAGATAACGCCAATCCCGTCATATCAGCTTTTGGCATTTTTTGAGTGATAACGGTATCATCAGTCAAGGTAGCTTCAACAGAATATGATTCGTTTTCTGCTATCATTACATTAAATTTGCCCAGACCAAATTCATTACTCTTAAAGGTTGAAATGGTATTTCCTTTGCCGTCTAAAACTTTACCTGCTGTTATAATTAGTGGGTCGCCATTAATATCAGTGACCTTAAAACCAATACTGTTGATTGTGTTTTGAAGTAAATGTCCGCCTTCTGGTAATAATTGAAAATCATATTTTTGTTGACTTTCCAAAGGGTTTTCTCCTTCCGAATTGGTTCCTATAACTTCAAATTGTTGTAAACTGAAATATGGTTCATTAAAGTTTTTCATCCAATTGGTAGTTACCTTTAAAAAATAGATACCTGGCGCATAATTATCCTTTAAATTGAAGTTTCCATGAACAACGCCGTTTTCTGCATAATATATTTTCTTTTCAATTAAAACACCATCGGAATCGTAAACGCTAGCGTATACATTACTCGTTGTTAAATAAGGTTTTTGGGTTTGAGTGTTGTAAATATAACTTTTAAACCAAAGCTCCTCTAAATTTAAAAATTTGGACTTATTAACCTGTGTATATATGGTTTCAGGTTGTAGTCTGAAATAGTCGAGATACGAGTTTTCAACAAAATCAAATGTGGTATTTTGTGATATTCCAGTTGCGCAAATAAGTGCAACAAGGCAGAAGGCGCATATGTTTTTAATCATTGTTTTAGGTTGAGTTTGGGTATGACTGGATTTTAGGTTACAAGGTAGTATTATTATTTAAGCCATAAAAACGGTTTTCCGTAAAATCAGTTGGTTTTAAATACTCATTAAAAGATCAATTAATAACAAAAAAACGTTCCAAGCAATTGGAACGTTTTAGTTTGTTATTCAGTATTTATTAAGATTACATCATGCCTGGCATTCCGCCTCCACCCATTGGTGGCATAGCTGGTGCATCTTCTTTAATATCAATTAATGCACATTCAGTGGTTAAAATCATGCCAGCTACAGATGCAGCATTTTCCAAAGCCACACGTGTAACTTTTTTAGGGTCAATAATACCAGCTTTCAGCATATCAACATAGGTTTCAGTTTTTGCATCAAAACCGAAGTCTTTTTTACCTTCTAAAACTTTTGAAATTACCACACTACCTTCACCACCTGCATTTTCAACAATAGTTCTTAAAGGCGCTTCAATAGCACGTGCTACAATTTGAATACCTGTAGTTTCATCTAAATTATCTGTTGAAATTTTACCCAGAACCGTAATGGCTCTAACTAAAGCAACACCACCACCAGCAACAATGCCTTCTTCCACAGCTGCTCTTGTAGCATGCAATGCATCATCTACACGATCTTTCTTCTCTTTCATTTCCACTTCACTGGCAGCACCAACATATAGTACAGCAACACCTCCAGCTAATTTAGCTAAACGTTCCTGAAGTTTTTCCTTATCATAATCACTCGTTGTTGTTTCTATTTGAGCTTTGATTTGATTGACACGGTTTTTAATAGTTGTGGCATCTCCAGAACCATTTACAATAGTTGTATTGTCTTTGTCAATCGTTACAGTTTCAGCAGTTCCTAACATGCTTAAATCAGCATTTTCTAATGAAAAACCACGTTCTTCAGAAATAACAACACCACCTGTAAGAATGGCAATATCCTCTAACATGG
>CBFHJN010000173.1:3745-6332 GCA_965655805.1 Flavobacteriaceae bacterium | reverse complement strand
ATTACGTAGGCCAATTTATTAGCGATTTTCATATCATGTTCACTAATGTAATTGCTGTCTTCCATAGAATCCGTTCCTACTAAAAACATACCTAGTGCTTGTTTACCAAGGACTTTTACGTCGGTACGCTTAACAGGCTGCGTATAACCCACATCAGCCATTATTTTGGCATGTTGTTTTGCAATAGCAATTTGACGATCTTTATTTACAACCACAACATCTTTTCCATGTTGTAACACACCCATATCAAATGCTTCATAGGCTGATGTTGATACTTTTGCCATTCCTATGGTCAGAAAATACTCTTGAAGTGTATTTAGTTGCACGTCACCTTTTTTGAAGGTATCAGAAGCACGTAAAGCCATTTCCTTGGATCCACCTCCTCCAGGAATAACACCAACACCAAATTCCACAAGTCCCATGTAGGTTTCTGCAGAAGCAACTACTTTATCCGCATGAAGAGATAACTCACAACCACCACCTAAAGCCATACCATGCGGTGCGGAAATAGTTGGAATTGCTGAATAACGCATACGCATCATGGTATCTTGGAAATATTTGATAGCCATATTCAATTCGTCATATTCTTGCTCTGCAGCCATCATGAAAATCATTCCGATGTTTGCTCCAACAGAGAAGTTAGCGGCTTGATTTCCGATAACTAATCCTGCAAAATCTTTTTCAGCTAAATCGATTGCTTTATTTAGGCCAGCTAAAACATCGCCACCAATGGTGTTCATTTTACTTTGGAATTCGCAATTTAAAATACCATCACCTAGATCCTCAATAACAACACCTGAATTTTTAAAGACTTCATTTGTTTTTCTAATGTTATCTAAAATGATAAAGGCATCTTGTCCAGGAATTTTGACAGTTTCTTTTTTAGGAATATCATAATAATAGGAAGCTCCTTCTTTAACTGAATAAAACGATTTTGTTCCAGAAGCTAACATATCATTTACCCAAGCTGCAGGCTCAAAACCTTCCGCTTTCATGATGTCAATTCCTTTTTCAACACCAATAGCGTCCCAAATTTGAAATGGACCATGTTCCCAACCGAAACCAGCTTTCATAGCATCGTCAATTTTATATAACTCATCTGTTATTTCAGGAATACGGTTTGATACATAAGCAAACATGGCTGCGAAGTTTTTTCTGTAGAAATCACCTGCTTTATCTTTTCCTGAAACTAAAATAGGGAAACGATCCAATACTTTATCAACTGTTTTGGTTAATTCTAATGTGGCAAATTTGGCTGATTTTTTAGAACGGTATTCCATGGTGTCTAAATCTAAAGACAGAATTTCGCTCTTACCGTCGTCACCTTTTACTTTTTTATAAAAACCTTGACCAGTTTTACTTCCTAGCCATTTGTTTTCCATCATGGTATTGATGAAATCAGGTAATTTAAATAAGTCGTGCGCTTCGTCGTTCGGACAGTTTTCATAAATACCATTCGCCACGTGTACCAAGGTGTCTAAACCAACCACATCTACCGTTCGGAAGGTTGCCGATTTAGGTCTGCCAATAACAGGACCTGTTAACTTATCTACTTCTTCAATAGTTAAACCTAATTCTTTGACTTGGTGAAATAAACTTTGTATTCCAAAAATCCCGATACGATTACCAATAAATGCAGGTGTATCTTTAGCAATAACTGATGTTTTTCCTAAAAATTTGGCACCATAATCATTTAAGAAATCTAAAACTTCTGGTGAAGTTTTTGGTCCAGGAATTATTTCAAATAACTTTAAGTAACGTGCTGGATTAAAAAAGTGTGTTCCGCAGAAATGTTTTTGAAAATCGTCACTTCGACCTTCACTCATAAAATGAATAGGAATACCTGATGTATTTGACGTGATTAAGGTTCCTGGCGTTCTATGTTTTTCAAGATTTTCGAAAACTTGCTTCTTAATATCCAGTCGTTCTACTACAACTTCAATAATCCAATCAACATCCTTAACTTTAGCAATATCATCTTCTAAATTACCAGTGGTAATCCGATTAGCAAATTTTTGATGATAAATAGGTGAGGGCTTCGATTTTAAAGCAGCTGTTAATGAATCATTAACCATTCTATTTCTAACGACCTTATCTTGTAAAGTAAGGTTTTTAGCTTCTTCTGTAGCCGTTAATTCTCTAGGAACAATGTCTAATAATAGGACATCAACGCCAATATTGGCAAAATGGCAAGCAATACCGCTTCCCATAATTCCAGAACCTATAACTGCTATTTTTTTTATTCTACGTTTACTCATGTTATTTGGAAATATGTTCTTTTTGGTTGTAAATTTTTTTATTAGAAATCATGTTATTGATAATCTCTGAAACTTCAAAAAAACTTTCTAATTTTTCTGGTGATACATTTTTACGAATGGCTTCATTGAAGGTCAGTACTTTTTCTCTTGAATATGCTCGTTTTTCACGACCGAATTCCGTTAAGTGGATAATTACACCACGACCATCTTCAGGATTTGGCTTACGTTCAATTAATCCTTTTTCTTGCATGGTTTTTAAAGTGCGCGAAAGACTGGTAGCTTCCATACCCATTTTAGGACCTAAAGAGGTAGACGCAGTGCCATGTTCG
>CBFHJN010000173.1:0-3646 GCA_965655805.1 Flavobacteriaceae bacterium | reverse complement strand
GGGTCTATACTTAATAAAGCAAAACCTGTAGCCATGCTGGTTTCAAATTTTGCAGCCTCTTCGTTATACATCTTATTTATTGCTAACCAGGTAGTTCTAAATATATAATCGATGGTTTTGTCTTTCATATTCAGTTATTGGAATTCCAAATATAGTAAAAATTTATTATGCACGCATAATAAATTAGAAAATTTTAACAGTCGATAATGGTCAAAAAAAAACTCCTAATTAATTAGGAGCATTTTTGTTATGGTCTATATATTTTTTCAATAAGGTCTTTGTAGATTTCTTTAATAATTTTTCGTTTCATTTTCATGGTAGGTGTTAAATGACCACCTTCAATAGTCCATGCGTCTGGTGTAATTTCAAATCTTTTTATTTGTTCCCAATGGCCAAACTTTTTATTGGCTTCATCAATTTCCTCTTGAATACGTTCTTGCAGTTTTGCATCTGAACAAATATCTATTTTCGATTTGAAAGTCAGGTGATGTCTTTTAGCCCATTCTTCAACAAATTCATAATTCACTTGTATTAAAGCTGCAGGCATTTTTTCCCCTTCACCAATTACCATAATTTGTTCTATAAATCGGGATTGTTTAAATTGGTTTTCTAATAGTGCAGGTGCCACATATTTTCCACCTGATGTTTTAAACATTTCCTTTTTTCTATCAGTTATTTTTAAGAAACCATCTTTATCAAACTCGCCAATATCTCCTGTATGAAAGTAGTTATCTGTCATAACTTCGGCCGTTTTTTCAGGTTCTTTATAGTAACCCATCATAACATTTGGTCCTTTTACTAAAATTTCACCATCATCGGCTATTTTTACGTGAACATTATCAATAACTTTACCTACCGTTCCAACACGGAAGCCACCATCTCTCATATCATTAACCGAAATAACTGGTGATGTTTCAGTTAAGCCGTAACCTTCCATAATAGGCATTTCAGCAGCCGCAAAAACACGAGTAAGCCTTGGTTGTAATGCAGCACTTCCGGAAACCATTAAGTCTAATTGGCCACCCAAACCGTCTTTCCATTTACTGAAAATTAATTTTCTAGCTAATTTTAGTTGGGTTTCGTACCACCAACCATTTGCTCCATAGGGTTCATATTTTAAGCCTAATTCCACAGCCCAAAAGAAAAGTGCTTTTTTAATACCTGATAGTTCACTGCCTTTAGCAACTATTTTATCATAAACTTTTTCGTATAAACGTGGCACTGCAGTCATAACGTGTGGTTTAACTTCTTTTAAATTGTCGCTCATTTTTTCAATGGATTCGGCAAAATAAATTTCAACACCACAATATTGATATAGATAGAGAATCATCCGTTCAAAAACGTGACAGACCGGTAAAAAACTTAAAGACTTGGATTGACCATAATCAAAAGGCACACGTTTTTCGCTATCCAAGACATTGGACACCAAATTTTTATGAGAAAGCATCACGCCTTTAGGTCTTCCTGTGGTACCAGAGGTATATATTAAGGTCGCCAAATCGTCAGTTGTTACTGCCGCTTTCCTGTTTTCAACATCGTTTTGGTTTTCAGTATCTTGACCTAATTCTAAAATTTCTTTCCAGCTTTTCTCGTTTGCAACATCATCAAATGTGTAAATGCCTTTTAATTTGGTTTGATCTTTTATGGCATTTAATTTCTCTAAAATCTCGACATCTGAAACAAAGCAATACGTGGCTTCCGAATGATTTAAAATATATTCATAATCTTCTTTAGAAATAGTTGGATAAATCGGTACATTTTGCGCGCCAACTTGTAAAATTCCAATATCCATAACATTCCACTCGGTTCTATTGGTGGTTGAAATAACTGCAATTTTATCATTAGGTTGTACACCTAAACGCAATAAACCACGACTAATTTTGTTGGCTTGATCCACATATTCTTGTGAGGAAATGGAAATCCACTTTCCGTTATATTTAGAAGTTAATGCTTTATCTAAATTATAGGTTTCCAATTGGTGATATGGAAAATCAAAGATTCTGGTAATTTGAGTCATGTATTAGGATGTTTGAAGACTTGCAAAATATGAAAAAAAACTGATATTAATTTCACCGCATAAAAAAAGGAGCTTGAATTATTCGAGCTCCTTGATTATTAATTATTTATAGTAGACTATTTATTTTCAATCCACTTTCTCGCATTAACAAAGGCTTCCAGCCAAGGAGATACTTCGTCCTTGCGGTCAGCTGGATAATTAGCCCAATTCCATTGGAATGTTGAACGTTCAATATGTGGCATAGTTACTAAATGTCTTCCGGTTTTATCACACATCATGGCCGTATTAAAGTCCGATCCATTTGGATTTGCTGGATAACCTTCGTAGCCATATTTTGCAACAATGTTATATGCATTTTCTTTATTTGGTAAACTAAATTTCCCTTCGCCGTGAGATATCCAAACACCCAGTTTGCAACCTTTTAAAGTGGACAGCATAACTGAATTATTTTTTTGAATTTCAACAGATGTAAACGAACTCTCGTGTTTATGAGAATCATTATAGGTTAATTTGCCATGTGTATCATGATCTGGATTTACCAACTCGAGTTCCATCCAAAGTTGAGCGCCATTACAGATACCAACGGAAAGCGTGTCTTCTCTTTTAAAGAAATTTTTTAAAGCTGTATTCGCTTTTTCATTATATAAAAATGCGCCAGCCCAACCTTTAGCAGAGCCTAACACATCTGAATTTGAAAAACCACCAACAGCACCAATAAATTGGATGTCTTCAAGGGTTTCACGACCAGAAATTAAATCCGTCATGTGTACATCTTTAACATCAAAACCAGCTAAATACATGGCGTTTGCCATTTCACGTTCAGAATTAGATCCTTTTTCACGCAGAATAGCCGCTTTTGGGCGAGATTCTTCGCCTTCGCTCTGAATGACATCTTTTAACTTTCCTGTAAAATGTTTTGGGAAAATATATTCTAATGGCTGATTTTTATAATTTTCAAATCGGTCTTTTGCTAATCCATTTGCTGTTTGTTTTTGGTCGAGTAGGAAGGAGGTTTTGTACCAAACATCTCGCAATCTTGAGACGGTTAGTGTAAAAACTTCATTGTTATTAATAATGCTTAACACATCATGTTCTTGAACTTTACCAATGTTGAAAAATTCAATATTAGCATCCGTTAAACTCTGTTCAACAGATGCATCTTTCGCTTGGAAAACAATTCCAGAATTCTCGGAGAATAGTAATTTTAATGAATCGGTTTCGGCTAATTCCGTTAGGTCTAAATCGGCACCCAAATTGACATCAGCAAAACACATTTCTAATAAAGTAGTTATTAATCCACCAGAAGCTACATCATGTCCTGCAACAATTTTGTCAGCTTTAATTAAATCCTGAATGGTATTGAAAACGGTTTTAACATAGTCTGGATTTTTAACGTTAGGTGCTTCATTTCCTATGGCATTTAAAGACTGAAAGAAGGAACTACCACCTAATTTGAAATCATCTTGCGAAATGTTAATATAATAAATATTACCTCCATTTTTTTGTAAAACAGGTTCTACAACTTGGCTAATTTCAGTACAGTTTCCAGCAGCAGAAATTATAACCGTTCCAGGTGATATAACATCACCATCTGGATATTTTTGCTTCATGGAAAGTGAATCTTTTCCA
>CBFHJN010000172.1:0-6374 GCA_965655805.1 Flavobacteriaceae bacterium | reverse complement strand
ATAAATATTATATTGCCATTTCCTAACTGATTTACAATGAAACAAACCTACTTTTTTCTACTTGCCTTTTTAGTCTTTTCAATTACTCATGCTCAAATTGTTGATATTCCTAATTCTAGTTTTAAATATAATTTAGTGAATTTAAACTGTGTTGATGTCGATAATGATGGTGTGGCTGATTTTGATGCTGATACAAATAATGATGGTGAAATTCAGGTTTCGGAAGCTGAAGCTGTTGTCCATTTAAGATTAACTAGTGGAAATATCACTTCTTTAATTGGTATTAATGCATTTTCAAATTTAGAAACTTTATATATTCGTAGTAATACTAATTTGACATCACTTGATGTTACAACCTTATCGAATTTAACTAGTCTCACTTCATTTCAAAATGGATTGACTTCAATAAATGTTAATGGGTTAACCAATCTAACTTATTTGCAGGTAGGCTTTAGTCAATTAACAGCAATAGATTTAGGTGGCTTAACAAATCTTAATGAATTAATTCTTAATAATAATTTATTGACCACGTTAGATATAAGTAGTTTAACAAATCTTGAAATTTTGCAATGTAGTACAAATCAATTAACAGAATTGGATGCAAGTGGTTTGTTGAATCTTGAAAATTTAGATGTTGGAGCGAACCCCTTAAATACGTTAAATTTATCAGGATTAATAAATCTTGAAACCTTGTATTGTTTCAGTAATTCCTTGACAACTTTAGATGCAAGTAACTTAAGTAGCTTAAGCTATTTAAATTGTAATTTCAATCCAATAACACTATTAGATATTAATGGGTCATTTAACTTAATTGAATTACAGTGTCGCGATACTCAATTGGAAACAATTAATTTAGATGGATTATATAACCTTAGAGAAATATATGGTGATGGTAGTCAGTTTACAGAATTAGATGTTAGTATGTTGCCAAATCTTCAGGCATTGGATTTAAAAAATAATCAGATAGAAACAATAAATTTAAGTGCATCTTCAAACATTACTTTCTTACAGCTTCAGAATAATCAATTAAAATCAATGTTTCTTAAGAATGGAAGCGAGTTTACAGGTTCTACTTTAAGTTTTAATTTTATAAATAACCCTAATTTGGAATATATATGTGTTGATGATTTTGAACTTGATAGCATTTTAGCTAAGGTTGATAATTATGGCTATACAAATTGTGTTGTTAATTCCTATTGTTCATTTGCACCTGGAGGCGAGTTTTACACCATTCAAGGAGAAAGCAAATTAGATACAGATTCCGATGGCTGTAATATTAACGACCCAA
The DNA here is from genome assembly GCA_965655805.1 of Flavobacteriaceae bacterium. Lineage (GTDB taxonomy): Bacteria > Bacteroidota > Bacteroidia > Flavobacteriales > Flavobacteriaceae > Algorimicrobium. The sequence goes on along the minus strand of CBFHJN010000172.1, from coordinate 5,086 downwards.
TATTTCCTAATTTAAAATTTAATATGACAGATGGGAATAGCACAGTAACTATTATTTCTAACGCAACTGGAGACTATTCTATTCCAGTGCAGACAGGCACCCAAACCATAACACCAATTTTAGAAAACCCAACATACTTTACTGCGACACCTACAAGCGTAATTGTCAATTTCCCTTCAGATTCAAGCCCATATAATCAAGATTTTTGTGTACTGCCAAATGGTATTCATAATGATTTAGAAATAATCATATTAGCATTAGAACAAGCACGACCAGGTTTTGATACAGATTATAAAATAGTATATAAAAACAAGGGGAATTTGGGACTTTCGGGAACAGTGAATTTATTATTTCAAGATGAGGTTATGGATTTGATTTCTGCAAATCCTGTTGCAGATACACAAATTGTTAATGAATTATCATGGAATTTTTCAAACTTACTACCTTTTGAGAGTAGAGAGATTAAATTTACCATGAATTTAAATGCTCCAACTGAAGCACCTCCTCTAAATGTAGACGATGTTTTAATATTTACTGCAACCGCCAATCCAGTTTCTGGAGATGAAACACCTGATGATAATGAATTCATTTTAAATCAACCCGTAGTAAACGCGATTGATCCAAACGATAAAACTTGTCTAGAAGGAAAAACCATCACACCTGAACAAGTTGGCGAGTTTGTGCATTACATGATTCGTTTTGAAAATACCGGAACGGCTAGTGCCATAAATGTAGTAGTTAAGGATGAAATTGATTTAGCAATGTATGATGTATCTTCGCTTATTCCTTTAAATTCAAGTCATGATTTTGTCACGAGAATAAAAGATGATAATATCGTAGAATTTATTTTTGAAGACATCAATTTGCCGTTCGATGATGCAAATAATGATGGTTATGTATTGTTCAAAATAAAAACATTACCAAGTTTAGTTTTAGGTGATACATTTTCTAACGATGCTGAAATTTATTTTGATTATAATGCGCCAATCATCACCAATAATGAATTGACAACAATCGAAGAAAACCTGTCCATTGAAGAAACAGAGCAACAGTCCATTATAGAAATATATCCAAACCCAACAACCGATTTCGTAAACATTAAAAGTTTGAATCCAATAGAATCGGTATTTGTTTATGACGTTCATGGTAGACAAATTCAGTCTTTATTTTTAACAGGAACAGTTGATAGTACGCAACTAAACTTAAGTAATAAAGCAAAAGGTGTTTATTTTCTATTTGTAAAAACAACAATTGGACAGCAGACTTCGAAAATAATTAAACAATAAATTTATAAGAGAAAGATAGAATAAGCACATATTTAAAATAGTAAAAGCGTTCAAATCTGAACGCTTTTACTATTTTTACAAAACGTCAGTTCTCGTTTATAGAGAACTAATTCAAAATAGATATGAAAAAACTTCTAGTCCTAGCCATTTTAGCAACCATATTATCTTGCCAAAAGGAAAAAGCCCATGTTGATGCCATTGTTGTTAATGGAAACATGTACACCGTTAACGATAGTTTTGATAAAGCCGAAGCCTTTGCCATTAGAGACGGCAAATTTTTAGAAATATCGACTTCAGATTTACTGCAGGAAAAATATACAGCTGATACTATTATTGATGCCCAAGGCAAAACCATTGTACCAGGTTTTATTGATGCGCATTGTCATTTTTATGGCTTGGGAATGAATTTACAACAAGTCAATTTAACTGGAACAACCAGTTTAGATGAGGTGGTAAAACGCGTGTTAGATTATCAAAACGAACGACAGATGCCATTTATTATTGGGCGTGGTTGGGATCAGAATGACTGGGAAGACAAAAATTTCCCCAATAAAAAGTTGTTAGACGCTTTATTTCCAGATACACCTGTTGCCTTAACCAGAATAGATGGTCATGCTATGTTGTGCAATCAAGCGGCTTTAGATTTGGCAAATATTACTAAAGGCACCAAAATTGATGGTGGCGAAATTTTTGTTGAAAATGGTGAATTAACAGGTGTCTTAATTGATAATCCGATGTTACTGGTTGAAGCTGTTTTTCCTAAACCAACCAGAGCCCTTCAAATAAATGGATTAATGGATGCTCAAAAAATATGTACAGAGTTGGGTTTAACAACTGTTTCAGATGCTGGATTAAACAGAGATGAAATAGAATTAATAGATAGTTTACAGCAAACAGGCGATTTACACATGCGCGTATATGCCATGATTTCAAATACAAACGACAATCTAGATTATTACTTGCCTAAAGGAAAAATAAAAACGGATAGACTCAATGTGCAATCCGTAAAAGTCTATGCCGATGGTGCTTTGGGTTCTCGTGGAGCAGCTTTAAAAGCACCTTATTCGGATAAAGAAAATCATTTTGGCGCTATGGTTATTGGTTTGGATGATTTTAAAACATTAGCAGAAAAAATTGAAGCAGCCAATTTCCAAATGAATACACATGCTATTGGCGACTCGGCCAACCGATTTGTTTTAAATACTTATGAAAAAATGTTGCAAGGTAAGTCAGATAGACGTTGGAGAGTAGAACATGCGCAAATTCTAACAGATAATGATTTGGACTATTTCAAAAATGAAAACATTATACCTTCTATTCAGCCAACCCATGCTACAAGTGATATGTATTGGGCTGAAGATAGGCTAGGAGCTGAACGTGTAAAAGGAGCCTATGCTTATAAAATGCTGTTAAACACCAGCGGAAAAGTAGCTCTTGGAACTGATTTTCCAGTAGAACAAGTCAGTCCGTTTTTAACGTTTTATGCAGCTGTTTCTAGACAGGATTTAAAAAAATTTCCAGAAGATGGATTTCAAATGGAAAATGCTTTGTCTCGTGAAGAAACCTTACGTGGCATGACTATTTGGGCAGCTTATTCTAATTTCGAAGAAACCGAAAAAGGGAGTATTGAAGTTGGGAAATTTGCCGATTTCATCATACTTGATCGTGATATTATGACGGTTGATGTTCATGAAGTTCCTGAAACAAAAGTAGAACAAACATATATTGCTGGCATTCGTCAGAAGTAAATAACACTGTCATTCCGACGAAGGAGGAATCTCAATAATTAAGAGTTGAGATTGAAGAATGAATAAAATTGATTTTTTTTTTTGGAGATTCCTCCTAACGTCGGAATGACAAATATCTTTTTTATTTTCATAAACTCTGAAACTCTGAAACTCTAAAACTCTAAAACTCTAATATAGTCGCGCCAAATAATCAAAATGCTCGCCATCCATAACTTTATCAAAGGATAATCCAACGGTTTGAGATGCTTGTTTCAAGGTTTCAAAATCTACGTATAACCATTTCATGGGTGTTTCATCTTCACCTTTGTAGCTTAAATAATAATCTAATTCACCATAGTAGTTGGCTTGGGTGTCTATCCATAAGCCACCATCGTCATCTTCATACATATATTTAATATCTGAAGAGTCAATCAATATTTGTCCACCTGGTTTCAGCAACGATTTTAAATGTTTTAAGTATTTGCTGACTTCTGATAATTCCTGAAAAATCCCTGTGCCATTCATCAATAATAAAATGGTGTCAAAGGTTTCGGTTTCATCTAAAAGCGCTTTTATTTCAGCATTTTTAACACCTCGTTTTTTTGCAACTTCAATTGCACCAGCCGAAATATCAATAGCTTTTACGGAAATTCCTTTTTTTTGTAGATACAAACTATGACTTCCCGAACCACAACCAACATCCAAAACGCTGCCTTTAGCTAATTTTAAAGCTTTTTGCTCAAGTTTTGGCATCTCATTAAAACCTCTGAATAAATATGGAATTGGTAACTCATCTTCTTCAGAAATGTTAGTAGATGTGATTAAATCTTCGGTGTAATGTCCCGAATGATAATCCAATAATGCGGTTCCGAAAATGTCTTTTAAATTCAAAGTTTAAAATTTAGAGTTTAATGTTAGAATGGTTTTTATAGCTTTGCAATGATTTGAATCTCAAGCTAAAAAAATTGAACCTGAAACCCACATTAGAAAGTCTTCCAAAACTTGCCAAAGATAAGCATAAGGAAAATAAGGACTTCTTTAAAAAATTAAAAAAGAAAGCACCCAAGCAATTGGATTATATCATGCAGGAGCTTCATGAGGTGGAATTTCAACGAACCGATTGTTTGGAATGTGCGAATTGCTGTAAAACAACTGGGCCGTTATTTACCGATAAGGATGTTCAGCGGATTTCAAAACATTTTAAAATGAAGCCACAACCGTTTATTGATCAATATTTAAGAGTTGATGAAGATAATGATTACGTGTTGCAATCTGTACCATGTACCTTTTTAGGAGCTGATAATTATTGCAGCATATATGAAGTTAGGCCAAAAGCTTGTGCCGAATTCCCACATACAGATAGAAAGAAGTTTCAGCAAATTTCTAACCTGACCATGAAAAATGTTGAAATCTGTCCAGCTGCTTACAATATTGTGGAAGAAATGAAAAAACGGATTAAATTATAGCGTTTAATAGATAACTACATACAAATATCTATTCTCAATAATTTAACTTTTAGTTTTTGTAATTAGAGTTATTGTCTGTTCGAGCGCAGTCGAGAACTTGCTGACTGTTAAAATTAGGTTTCGACTGCGCTCAACCAGACATTTGTTAGAAATTCAATAAAACACGAAGTAATTAACTGCCTAGCTCTAAAATTTTAAATTGAACTTTCACTATCTTTAAGCAAAAAAGAATTTGGAAGCAATTATCTCTTATTTTGAAACTATTCCCACATTACACCGAAGTATATTATTGGTAGGTGGAATCATGTTTTTTTGGTTTCTTGAAGGTGCCTTACCTTTATTTAAATTCAGCTATAAAAAGTGGAAACATGCGTGGCCTAATTTATTTTTTACGCTAACCACCATCATTATTAATTTTGGTTTAGCTTTTTTACTATTAAAATCTACGGATTGGGTGGCAGCCAATAATTTCGGGATTATTAATTGGTTACCAGAAATGCCTCTTGGGTTATATGCGCTTTTAGGTGTTTTATTATTGGATTTTTTCGGTGCCTATTTAGCACATTTTGTAGAGCATAAAGTCAAACCACTTTGGATGGTTCATTTG
>CBFHJN010000171.1:0-6431 GCA_965655805.1 Flavobacteriaceae bacterium | reverse complement strand
CAACACCATTTAATCCAACCGATTTTTTAAAGGCTTTACTATCATATTTTCCACCCGTATTCATTTTGGAAACCACATCAACCACTTTTCCTAAAGGAATTCCACGGCCATAATCGCGAACGGTTACTTTATTTCCATGAATAGAAATTTCAATGGTTTTACCAGCTCCCATGACGTATTCATCAATGGAATTATCCAAAACTTCTTTAATCAGAATATAAATACCATCATCAGCTGAAGAGCCATCACCCAACTTACCAATATACATACCAGGACGCATACGAATATGCTCTTTCCAGTCTAACGAACGGATATTATCTTCGGTATATTTGGTTTCTTGAGACATAAATTGGGTGCTTGTGGATATGTCTGCTAATATAAGGTTTCGCATGAAAAAATGAAACCCCTATTTTGTAAAGTAATTAACAATAAAATTTAATAAGTTACAGCTATAAATTAGTGCTATAAAAAAATCCCACCAAAGTGCTAATTTGAAGATATACTAACCAAAATAAATTGAATGTCAATAATTAGTCTTGTGACTTACCTGCAAGAAAGGCAAAATATAATAGTGGTGCAATAACTATAACGCCCGAAATGATTAAGGCTGTAATGAACACAAATTTAAACACATAAACCAATACTACAAATGCAATGATGGCGATTACGATAAAAATTAAAAGCTTTTTCCACATAATTATATTTGGGTTTTGGAAATAAATATAGTTCTTTTTTCTTGAAGATTCTAACTTCCGAATAACCAAAATATTTAAATCAATTTCAAAAAAAAAATAAAAAAAAAGCCATTTATATTAAATACAAATCGCTTTTTATGCTATTGGAATAAGGTGATTTAGGGTTCACAAAACATAATACATACGGTTAAACAACTCTATTACACATTAAATAAGAAGTGCATCACATCGCCATCTTTAACCACGTAATTCTTCCCTTCAACACGCATTTTTCCAGCTTCTTTCACTTTAGCTTCGCTACCAAATTGTGTATAATCGTTATACGCGATAACTTCAGCACGAATAAAACCTTTTTCAAAATCAGTATGAATAACACCAGCAGCTTGAGGAGCTGTTGCGCCAACATCTACTGTCCAAGCACGAACCTCCTTAACACCAGCCGTGAAATACGTTTGCTGATTTAATAGTTTATAAGCTGAACGAATTAGTTTTGCAGCACCTGGTTCTTCTAAACCGATATCAGCTAAAAATAGTTGGCGTTCTTCATAATCATCCAATTCATTAATATCTGCTTCAATACCTACCGCTAGAACGAGTACTTCAGCATTTTCATCTTTTACAGCTTCACGAACTTGATCTACGTAAGCATTTCCTGAATTGGCAGAACCTTCATCTACATTACAAACATACATAACCGGTTTGTCTGTAATAAATTGACTCGGTTTTACAATATCATTTCTATCTTCCTCCGAAAATTCCAAGGCACGAACCGAAATACCTGCTTCCAATCCTGCTTTGATTTTTAATAAAACAGCCTCTTCTTTTTGAGCTTCCTTATTTCCTGTTTTTGCTGCACGCTTTACTTTATCTAGTTTTTTATCAACGGTTTCCAAATCTTTTAGCTGCAACTCCATATCAATGGTTTCTTTGTCGCGAATTGGATTTACACTGCCATCAACATGCACAATATTTTCATTATCAAAGCAACGTAATACATGCAAAATAGCATCCGTTTCTCGAATATTAGCTAAAAACTGATTTCCTAAACCTTCACCTTTACTAGCTCCTTTTACTAAACCTGCAATATCAACAATCTCCACAGTTGCTGGCTGTACACGAACCGGTTTAACCAATTCTTCTAACTTCTCTAATCTTGGATCTGGAACATTTACAATCCCAATATTAGGCTCTATCGTACAAAACGGAAAGTTGGCACTTTGCGCTTTAGCATTTGATAAACAATTGAATAAGGTTGATTTTCCGACGTTTGGTAATCCTACGATGCCTGCTTTCATATAATTTCCCCACGGAAGTGGGAATCTCTTTTAATTAATAATCTTCGCCATTTTTAAAAATCTTCTTTAAAAAAGATTTATGGTAGGCTGTTTTTTCCAGCCGCAAAGGTAACTAATTACTTGTTTAAATGGAATAGGGTTTTTGAAAATAGTTTTTCCCTTAAAATTTTAGAGATGATAATGGGCTTTTAAAAATAAAAACCCCAAGCATAGCTTGAGGTCTATATATATAAAAGGTGTGTTCAACATTTACATTCTTAATTCAAACCTATGAATCTGGATGCATAAAACGTTGTTTGCCGTTCAATTCTTCCTGTGTTTCTACATGCGAGTCGTCAGGAACACAACAATCTACTGGACAAACGGCTGCACATTGAGGTTCTTCATGAAAACCAACACATTCTGTACATTTATCTGGAACAATGTAATAAATTTCGTCGCTTATTGGTTCTTGTGCTTCTTCAGCATCCACTTCTTTACCGTTTGGCAGAACCACTTTTCCGTTTAAGCTGGTTCCATCTTTATAGCGCCAATCATCTGCTCCTTCGTATATTGCCGTATTTGGACATTCTGGCTCGCAGGCACCACAATTAATACATTCATCTGTTATTATAATCGCCATGGTATTGTATATTTTTTAATCTTTCGACTTTATTTTCATTTCAAGGTTTCATCTCTAATCTAAATAATGAGAATTAAAAACCTTTTGTTGCTCGATTGCTTTATGTAAATTTGCAGTTGCAAAAATAAAGCCAAAACTAGTCATAACCAAATCATACATGGATTTACAACAAAGAATTAATGCGTTTGTTGAATTAGGAAAATTTCTCCAGCAATTTTCCTCTGAAAACTTTGAAAAAAATGAGACTGTTTTACACAATGATTTGTTTTTTGATGGCTTTAAACATCAAATTAAACTTGCCCAAGAACATAATACGTGGTTCACTAAAGAAAATTTAATTTTCGCATTTAATGGATGGTATAAATCACTGACAGATAGTAATTTTAACGAATGGCTTAACAACTATAACTTTAAGTCTGTTAACCCTAAAAAGGTTGCTATTATTATGGCAGGAAATATTCCATTAGTTGGTTTTCATGATTTTTTATCAGTATTAATATCTGGTCATGATGTGGTTGTTAAGCAGTCAAGCAACGATAAACACCTACTACCCTTTTTAGCTAAATATTTAGAAACTGTTGAACCTGAATTTAAAGGAAAAATAACATTTACAACAGAAAAATTAAAAGATTTTGATGCTGTTATTGCAACTGGAAGCGATAATACAGCACGCTATTTTGAATACTATTTTAAAGGGAAACCGTCTATTATAAGAAAAAACAGGAATTCACTTGCTGTACTTTCAGGCGAAGAAACCGAAGAAGACTTAGAAGCATTATCAGAAGATATTTTTAGATACTATGGTTTAGGCTGCCGAAATGTTTCCAAATTATTGGTGCCTAAAGACTACGATTTTCAAAACTTTTTTAAAGCCATGTATAAATGGCATCCCATCATTCATCAGCATAAATACGCTAATAATTACGACTACAATAAAGCCGTTTATTTAATGAGCGAGTTTGATATGCTGGAAAATGGTTTCCTTATGATAAAGGAAGATAGCAGCTACAGTTCACCAATTGCTACTGTTTTTTATGAATATTACGACAGTCAGCAAACGTTAAAAGCTAAACTCGAATCGGATTCAGATAAGATACAATGCGTGGTTGCCCATGGGTTATTAGATTCTGAAGTTGCATTTGGGCAAACTCAAAATCCGCAATTATGGGATTACGCGGATAATGTAGATACGATTGCTTTTTTGTTAAAAATTAGTTGATAAGTTATTGATTTATTACCGACTTTTCTATAAGATTTTAGCACCTTTGTATAAACAGAGACACCAATAATTTCCGCCATTCTTTGAAACTTTTTATTAAGAATTTTGCAGAAATAACAAATATATTTTTTCATGAAAAGACATAATTTTAGTGCAGGACCTTGCATTTTACCAAAAGAAGTGATGCTAAAAGCATCGGAAGCCATTTTAGATTTTGATAACGGATTATCCTTAATTGAAATTTCACACCGAAGCAAACCTTTTGTAGATGTTATGGAAAAAGCACGTGCTTTAGCTTTAGAGCTTCTTGGTTTAGAAGGCAAAGGCTACAAAGCATTGTTTCTTCAAGGTGGTGCCAGCACGCAGTTTTTAATGGTTGCCTTAAATTTACTTGAAAAGCGCGCAGGCTATTTAAATACAGGCACTTGGAGTGATAAGGCTATTCAAGAAGCGCGAATTTATGATGATATTTACGAAGTAGCATCCTCTAAAGACGCCAACTTTAATTTTATTCCTAAAGGGTATGATATTCCTTCAGATTATGATTATTTCCATTGCACATCCAACAATACTATTTTTGGAACGCAAATGAAAGCGTTTCCAGATTGCGATATTCCGATGGTTTGCGATATGAGTAGTGATATTTTTTCGCGAGAATTGGATTTCACAAAATTTGATTTAATTTATGCAGGTGCTCAAAAAAACATGGGTCCAGCCGGAACCACATTAGTCGTTGTTCGTGAAGATATTTTAGGAAAGGTGTCGCGAAAAATTCCATCTATGATGGATTATAAAGTTCATATCGGCAAAAGTAGTATGTTTAACACACCTCCTGTATTTGCTGTTTACACATCCATGTTAACCATGGAATGGCTTAAAAATTTAGGTGGTATTTCTGCTATTGAAAAAGAGAACAACAAAAAAGCACAACTTATATATAGCGAAATTGATTTAAACCCATTATTTAAAGGTTACGCTATGAAGGAAGATCGTTCAACCATGAACGCCACGTTCAATTTAACCAATGAAGACCTTAAAGAAACCTTTGAAACCATGCTGAAAGATGAAGGTATCAATGGCTTAAATGGTCACAGAAGCGTTGGAGGTTATAGGGCTTCCATGTATAACGCCTTGCCGTTAGACAGCGTTGGCGTTTTAGTAGATATTATGAGCGATTTAGAACGCAAAGCTTAAATTAGTTTTCAGTTGACAGACGTAGTATACAGACATATAAATAATCAAATTTAATAAATAGATTCCCTCCCGATAGTTTTCGAGATTTATGGGAATGAAAACAAGTTTTCAATGAACGTATTAGCAAACGATGGCATTTCAAAGAGTGGCATAGACGCGTTAGAACAAGATGGTTTTAATGTTTCTACAACAACCGTAGCACAAGAACAATTAGCCAATTACATTAACCAAAACAATATTTCGGTATTATTAGTGCGTAGCGCTACAACTGTACGCCAAGATTTAATTGATAGCTGCCCAAGTTTAAAAATAATTGGTCGTGGTGGTGTTGGTATGGACAATATAGATGTGGATTATGCACGAAGCAAAGATATTCACGTGATCAATACACCTGCTGCTTCCTCACATTCCGTAGCTGAACTTGTTTTTGCGCATTTGTTTGGAGGTGTTCGTTTTTTACATGACTCTAACAGAAATATGCCGTTGGATGGTGATTCGCAATTTAAAACACTAAAGAAAAACTATGCTAAAGGCGTTGAATTACGAGGCAAAACTTTAGGTATTATTGGTTTTGGTCGTATTGGTCGCGAAGTTGCCAAAATAGCTTTAGGAGTTGGCATGAAAGTAATTGCGAGTGATAAATATGTAGGAAAAGCTACTATAAAAGTAGAATTCTACAATGGTCAATATATTAATGTTGAAATTGAAACCGAACCAACTAAAGAAATTTTAAAACAAGCCGATTTTATTTCACTACATGTTCCTGCACAAAAAGATTATGTTATTTCTGAAAAAGAATTTAACATGATGAAAGATGGTGTCGGAATTATTAACGCTGCACGTGGTGGTGTTGTTGATGAAGTAGCCTTGGTGAAAGCTTTAGAATCTGGTAAAGTCGCTTTTGCTGGTTTAGATACCTTTGAAGAAGAACCAACGCCTGCAATACAAGTGTTAATGAATGGTAGAATTTCATTAACGCCACATATTGGTGCTGCAACAAATGAAGCCCAAGATAGGATTGGAACTGAACTTGCATCGCAGATTATCAGTATATTAAAGACAGAAAAATCATAACATACTTAAAGTTTTTAGTACCTTGAAACCCTAACAATTTTAAAAAAGATAGAAACATGGCTGGAATATTAGATTTATTAAATAGTGATATGGGTAAAACCATTATTAGTGGTGTTGCAGGACAATCCAAACAATCGGAGAGCAAAACGCAAGATGTTTTAACTATGGCATTACCTGTGCTTATGCAGGCAATGAAACGTAATGCATCAACTCCTCAAGGTGCTGAAGGATTAATGGGTGCATTAAGCAACAGCAAACATGACGGTAGCATATTGGATAACCTAGGTGGTCTTTTTTCAGGAGGTGTTGATGATGCTGTTACCAATGAAGGT
>CBFHJN010000170.1:0-6521 GCA_965655805.1 Flavobacteriaceae bacterium | reverse complement strand
TTAAACCTAATCTTAACCATAGGTGAATGTACTCAAGGATCGGCATGCACTGATACAGATTACGTTGAGGCTACTGGCATCATAACAATAAAGATTGAAGATATTAATGCAAATCCAATTAATATTGCAGGAATGATATTGCATGAAGCAATCCACGCTGAATTAGCTAAATATGTATTAGAACATGACTCAGCAGTTGATACTGAAGATCATCCAAGATTGTTTGAACTTTATGCTTACTATAAGTCTTTAGAGGTGCCATCTCATCATCTTGATTATCCATATATGGCTTTATATTATGTAAATCCAATTGCTTCCGCTTTAAGAAGTTTTGATAACAATGCTTTTCCATTAGATCATTATAATGGTTTTGCTTGGACTGGTTTAATAGATTGGGATGTTAATGATGTATTAAATGCACCAATGGTAAATATGTATAGTCAGTTTGAATCCATAGTAATTCAAAATAGTACGGTATGCGAATAAATATAGTTTTAGTATTTTTAATTTTATCCTCTTGTATTTCCTCAAATAAGGTAGGAGAAGATATAGCTGTTATTGGTAGTGTTTATAAGAGCATTCCAAAATTTATTCCTGCTCCACCAATAGAAGTGATTAGTGATTCGGTATTTAATAAAACGAAAAATAAAACTAGAAAAGGAATAAAACATAATTATGCTATAAACCTGAATTATTACAATGGAAAGTTTGGTAGTTCTATTTCTAATGTTTTTCAAAAAAAAGATACGCCATCTGAAAAAGTGAGTTTAGATAATGCTCTATGGTCTTTGGCGCAGCAAGTTGTTAGGGAAAAGGCTTCTAACTCTGTTATTGACTCAACTGCTCTTAATGAATATTTAAATGACGACGTTCAATATCTAAACTCTAGTACACTGAATTTAAAAGATAAAAACCAGTATAATGTAAATAGATTATTAAGTTTTTCTCATGTCATTTTTAATCAAAACAATACAAAAGCAGCCGTGGTTGTTACGAACTACAGCGATAAATTAGATGCTTCTGCTTTGGTATATATTTTGGAGAAGGTTAATAAGGTATGGGTAATCACGCATGTAGAAAGGCAATCAGAGATTACATAGATAAATCAAAAAAATGATCTGAATTTTAATTCAGATCAATTTTTATTGAATACAATTAGATTCAAATTGTTCAACAAAAAAGCATCTCCTTCGAGATGCTTTTTTATATCAAGAACGTAACTATATATTAATCTTCAGCTTCTGGAACTTTAGCAGGCTCTACAGAGCTGTCATGTGCATTATGGTATTCTTCTAAAAGATTCATAGTAGCATTTAATAAATCCTTCGTTTCTAATAAAACACTGAAATACAACGTCGTGTTTTTCGGACTAGATTCTTCCGTTCTAGTACGTTCTACCTGCTTCTGGATTTTATGTGTTACCATATCCATAATTTCCTTCTTTCTACCTAAAATAACACCTATTTCTTCAAATGATTGGGTGTCAAAAGCGGCTTTGGTGTTTTGAAATAACTTCTCAAAACGTTCATCCACTTCTTTCAACTCTTTAATTTGGCTAAATTTCAGTTTTTTATGATTGTTGTTAATGTGTTTATGACTGATTTTTGAAATATATTCCAATGACTGTGTAATATCCTGTAAATAGCCTAAAATATTAATATAGAAGTTACTAGCTGCAACACTGGATTCGTCTAAATTCTTGATAAAGTAGAAGATATTATCTCGTAATTCATCAATTTCATCAGAGAGTTTAACAACCTGTTTTTTATTCTTTTTAAGAAGTGATAAATCTTGTTTCGCTAAACCATTTATCGCATTGGTGTAAATACGATTTCCACGTTTGATAACATTAGCCATATTGCTAGTGCTTTCATAAATAACACCTTGAATAGAACTGCTTTCAGCACGTGTTAAACTATCTTCTGCTTTTATTTCTTTGGTTTTCTTATTGTGAGAAATATAGTTTCTCACCAATAAAATAGTTGCTAATAATAATAAAACAGGAACCATTATGCTTACGTTCCAATTTAATAAGTAAGCAATAATAGCAGCAGCTATAAAGGCAATGAATGCTGTAAAGAACCAACCACCTATAACATTTAAAACACCGGCTACACGATACACAGCACTTTCTGCTCCCCAAGCACGATCAGCTAATGATGTACCCATTGCAACCATAAAAGTAACATAGGTTGTAGATAATGGCAATTTCATAGAGGTAGCTATAGAAATTAATACTGCAGCAACCATTAAGTTTACAGCTGCACGAACTAAATCGAATGCTGGCAACTCGTATGTTTTGTCTTTTTTAAGTTTTAAAACTGGCACTTCAAATTGCTTATCAATTTTCGCTTGCCAAGATTCAGGCAAAATATATGCTGACATTTGCGATGCTAAAACCGCAAATCGAACAAACCCTCTTGATAAAAAGTTAGGTTGAAAACGTTCTTTAGTTTCTCCTTGACTGGATAAATCTAATGAGGTTTTAACAACTGCTTTTGCTTTACTTGAAAACCATAACGTGGCTACCATTATTAAACCTGCACCAACAAGTAAATATGTAGGCGTAGCAACTTTGTCAGCTAAAAATCCCATGCTAAATGCTTCAGCTGGAACTCCTGAAGCTGCCCAAGTAGTATATGAAAGCCATCCAGCAATTGGTACTCCAATAAAGTTTACTAAATCATTACCTGCAAACGCTAATGCTAATGCAAACGTTCCAACTAGAATGATAAGTTTATAAATGTTTACCTTAAAAACCGTCATTAATAGAAGGGATAGTAAGGTCCAGAAAACTAAACTTATCAAGACAACTATCCCAACTTGATCAGCAAGCAAGCCGTTTATGCTTTCACCATTTAAAAAAGAAAATTCAGTATTTCCAAAAGCCATACCCTTCAAACCCTTTATAAATATGAAATAGGTGAGTGAGGTTAATGCTATTCCGCCAAATAAGGCGCCAACCCATTTTGCTTTTTTCTCAAAATTATTGGATAATAGTAAACGTGCAACCCATTGAACAATGGCGCCAATTGAGAATGCGACGACCACCGAGAGCAGGATTCCGAATATAATTTCGGCTGCTTTGGAGGTGTTGATATAATTTACAAGATCACTAAAAGTACCACCATCATGACCAATTTTAATTAATGAAATAGCCACAGAAGCTCCTAATAATTCAAAAACAATAGATACCGTTGTTGATGTTGGCATTCCAACGGAATTGAAAAAGTCTAGAAGCAGAATGTCCGTAATCATCACAGCCATAAAGATGATCATGATTTCATTAAACATAAATTCATGCGGATTGAAAATTCCTTTTCTAGCAACCTCCATCATACCACTTGAAAAAACGGCTCCTACCGCTACACCAACACTCGCAACAATCATAATTGTTCTGAAAGAAATGGCTTTAGATCCGATGGCAGAATTCAAGAAATTCACTGCATCATTACTCACGCCTACCACTAAATCAGCAATTGCTAATACGGCAAGGGCAATAATCATTAATAAATATATATTATCCATAATTTGTTTTAAAATAATTTGCAAATATCTAAAGTGTAAACGATAGATATGTTACGTTAATGTTATATTGTTTAAAAATGTATTTCAAATTGTAATCTATATGCTAAAGTACCGTTAATACTTTCTGTATCTACGTATGTAATATCAGACTGAACTTTTAATTTATGACCAACAATATATTTTGAAACACCTAATGTGTATTCATCCACTTTGTTTTTACCCGTTATGTTTTTGTCCAAACTAACATTGGAATAACGACCAGCTAACTCCCAATTGGACTTAAAGAGGTAACCAGCTTGTAGGTTTATAGCGTTTCCTATATCTACAACATCTCCAGTTGGCGTGTCATCACTATTCATTGCTATTGGATCATCTGCATCTCTATTGGCAAATTCACCCATTAACGAAAAACCTTGGTATTTAAACATGGCATCTACAAACAATGTGGTAATGTTGGTTTCGTGGAATCCAGTGTCTGTAACCATGTAACTTCCGCTATTACTTCTTGTTCTTACTGCATTATTGTTATAGTCATAGGATATTCCTAATGCTAGTTTAGGGCTTTCTGTCCGTTTTAAATCACTTCCTATATAGTCTTCTTTTCCACTGAAATTACCAAGGGGTAAAAATTCTAAACGACCTGTGTATTGATGGCCTCCAATATTACCACTCGTCACATTTCGGCCTTCGCCTTGAGAAATAGAAACAATTTCCCTAATTACGAATTCATCGGATACATTCATATGATGTCTAAGTTGTATGCCTAAATCTCTATCAATATTGAATCCTGCATTTAAGATAGAGCGATCTACGAACTGCAAGTTTGCTGAAGATATAACGCGTTCACGGTTTCCTGGCAATTTAGTTTGCCCAAACCATAACGAGAAGTTCTCATGAAAATTCCACTTAATAACCGCATCCAAAATATATCTTGGAGCATTGCTAGTAAATTCTGACGCGCCTGATATATCTCTGTTTGAAAGCCCAATTTCAAGTTTGTATTCTAATTTAGGCGTTAAAGCGTAGCCGTCAAATTTTAATCGCGCTCTTCTAACTAAAAAATTGGAGTAAGGATCGGTAAGGTTTCCATTATTATTTTCCCAAGTAGCTAAGGCGAGGAATTGCATTCTTGCACCAACTTTCATGGTCCAAGAACTATCTTTTCCAACGAGGTTAAAAATTCCTTTTCCAAATTTTGGAGAAGCAATTTCTTGAGCAATTGTCAAATTAATTACACTTAAAAATAATAATACGACACAAAGCGTACTTTTAAATTTCATAATTAGAGTATTAGTTTTTGTCGCTGCAAATAACCAACTCTAATGTTAAATTAATGTTTCCTCAATATTAATAGTATATAAATAAAAAAAGGCTGCTTTGGCCAAAAGCAGCCGCTAGAATTCATAATAATATAGTCGACAAAAACTAATAGATTATATGAAATTACTAATTGTTTTGTCTTAAGACATCACAAATATGGATAATATATATGTCTTTACTGTAATGACAATATTAAGGAATTATTAAGTATTTATTTTTTATCGATATTTTTATAATCATCACTAAATCAATATAATACGTTTACAATGTTAAATTAACGTTACCTAATTGTTGATTTACAGTTAATAAATTATTATATTTAGCTATTGAAAATTTAAAAACCCATAATTATGAAGAACCTTGTATTTATTTTCACCTTTTTAATTACTGTGGTCTCTTTTGCACAACAAGAGAGAGATTTAAAACTGAACAATGACACAAATGTTATTGATGTTACCTACTATCACGACAATGGAGTTGTAAGCCAAACAGGCTCATATACTTTAGATGGGAAACTTCAAGGAACTTGGTTGAGTTTTAATACAGCAGGTGAAAAAATTGTTTCTGCGAATTATAATAATGGAAAGAAAGTCGGCAAATGGTTTTACTGGTCTAGTGAAACTTTAAAAGAAGTAGATTATAGTAACAATGCTATTGCAAGTGTTAATGAATGGAATAAGTCCAGTTTAGCACAGCGTGATTAAAAACGTTATAAAACAAAAAAAAGAGCATCCAACGGATGCTCTTTTTTTTGACTAATTTTTAAAAATTATAATTTATGCAACTTTATTGCACAGTCCAATTTGCTCCCCAAGAAGCATAGTCAGTTCCTGTTCCGTTTCCAGTTCCGGAAATAAAATCATCTATTGTAAACATGATTTCTGTATCATTTTTCATAGAAAGTGTTACATCTGTAAAGGTAACATCAGTAACTTTTAAATCGTTACTAACAACACCGTTTCCGGTGGGATTATCACCTAAATCACCATCCAAGTCGAATCCTTCACCATAACCTTGAATTAGTACGTTGGTGAAAATACCTTGAGTACCAGCTCTTAAACGAACTGCTTCACTATCAGGATCCGTTGAAGTACCTAAACCAATAATTGTTAAATTTGTAACTGTCGGTTTTGAGTAATAACCACCTTCATTACTAAAGTCTGTATTATAACCATCAGCTTCAATACCCTTATCATGGTCAGTTCCATGTTGAACATAGGCATTTGTAATAGTTCCTGTGTAACCTTCTGTCCAGTCAATGGAATCATCTTGTGCATTGATAACTGAAACAAAACTCACATTTACAGTTCCTCCAAAAAATTCAACACCATCATCTTTCCCTTCAAAAGCTTGGATATATTCAACAACGGTTTCATTACCCACACCGTAAAAAGAAAACCCGTTGTTTTCAGATTGACCATCAGCAGCACCACCTGAATATTCGACTCGAACGTAACGAATTGTTCCTGAAGAGTCATCAGTTAGGTTTCCGCCATAAGGCAAACTTGCAATTTCAGAAGTTGAAGTTCCGCTACCCGTAACTGAATTAATTGGTGCTTTTCCTAAAATAATTAAGCCTCCCCAATCTCCGGCAGCAGGTGAATTGGCGTTTGACGTCATAACAATTGGATTATTTGCAGTACCAGTAGCAATAATTTGAGCGCCTTGAGATA
>CBFHJN010000169.1:0-6541 GCA_965655805.1 Flavobacteriaceae bacterium | reverse complement strand
GTTCCAATCCACGTTCTACAGATTTTTTATAACGGTCGGTTCCGTGTGTTGCCAAAGAAAACCACAAAGGCAATCCACGCACACGACGTGTTAATTGAATTTGATAATCGGTTGGATTAAAACCATGCGCACCTTCATCTTTAAAGATATCCAAATAAGAACCTTGTTGAGAATGTGCTTCTTTTGCTAATTCCGGGTTTTTATAAATAACTGCTCCGCAATCATAAGGTGAAAACATCCACTTATGCGGATCAATCGTAATACTATCTGCACGCTCAATACCATTAAATAAATGTCTAACCGAATCAGCTGCCAAGGCACCACCACCATAAGCGGCATCTACATGAAACCAAAGGTTTTCTTGTTCGCAAATATCTGCAATACCTTCTAAATCATCAATAATTCCTGCATTGGTTGTTCCTCCTGTTGCAACTACAGAGAATAAACGTTTACGTTGGTGAAAGGTTAAACCATCAATAGTTCTACGCAGGTCTGGACCTGTTAAGCGTTCTTCGGTATCTACTAACAATATATCCACATCGGCTACTTTAGCCATTGCTTTTATAGACGAGTGCGCACCAATAGATGTGATGATTAAACCTTTTTCACGTTTGTACGTATCATCACGACGCCAAAATTCACGAGCCGTAACTATGGCTGATAAGTTAGCCGCAGTTCCACCACTTGTAAAAACACCAAAAGCACCTTCTGGCAAACCTGTTAACGAAACAATCCAAGACATGGCTTCGTTTTCACAGAAAATTCCCCCAGCACCTTCCATCCAATAAGCTCCATGAATACTGGAAGCTGACGTTACCAAATCAAACATAATAGCTGCTCGTGTTGGAGACGCTGGTACAAATGCTAAATTTCTGGGATGATCTACAGGTACATTGGCTTTGGATAAATGCTCCTTCCATAAGTTAAAAGCATATTCTCCACCAACACCTTTTTCAGTTACGGTTTCGCCGACAATAGCTTTTAACTCTTCATATTTTTTGGGTTTTCCTATTTGGTGTTCGGTAGCCGATATTCTACCGATAGCATATTTCATGACATCCAAGGTCATTTCAATAAGCTCTATATCAATTTTGTGCATGAATTACTCTAAATTTAAAATTACAAACTCGTTTTTCAACGGTTGCAAATTTACCATTAACTGCTGAATTAATTGGTCTCCAAACTCCAAATAATAGGTAGAAAAATTGGTTTGGCGTTCTTGCAAACTTTGGTTTGGAAATAAAGCATCTTGAAGCATTATCACGCGCTCTAATACATCTGATTGTTTACGCTTTTGTGCTTTAAGCAAACGTTTTTCTAAATGCTCCAAACCATTAATTTGTTTGGTTTCTTGAGCTGCAACAGCGCCTATAAACGATTTATCGGTTTGCTCTGCCAATTGGAATAAATCTTCAAATTGCTTTTTAAGATGTTCTTTCTGTTCGGAGAAATCGATACTAATTTTAGATGTTTCTTTGGTTACTTTTGTGCGTAAAACCGATTGCTTTAAAAACAAATCTTGCGTTGATAAACCAAGCTTTTCTAATTTTTCCTGCTGCTTAGATGTTGATAATAAAACCGAATTCCGCAGCAATAACATTGGAAATGGCACGTTTTGCGCTTCGAAATTGGATTGTAATTGAAACCAGTAGGCTAATTCACCACCACCTCCAATATAACAGAGGTTTGGCAAAACCACTTCTTGGTACAAGGGTCTTAAAATTACATTCGGACTAAAACGTTCTGAATGATTTTCAACTTCTTCTAATAACTGGGTTTTATTCCAAGAGATATCGGTTTCTAAAACCTGATATGTACCATCCATTTCCACTATGCGTTCACGTAAACCAGACTTTATATAAAATAGATTTATTTCTCGTGGATTAACTTGAATTTTATAGTTTTCTGGTAATGCGTTTAGTTTTTCGTTGGTTTCTGAAACGTTTTTAAATGACGATTGATTAATCAGTTCTTCTTTTATAAAAGGAACAAATTCTTTTTTTAATGCCTTATCATTTCCATCAAAAATAACCAATCCATATTCTGAAAATAAGTCGTTGACTAAATAACGGGTTGCATCCGTTAAGTTGGTATGTTCTATATAGGATTTCCGAAAAAGCTCCATCAGCTTATCAGCATTCTTACTTTTAGGAAGTTGTTTTATGAAATTATCTAAAACGTTTTGAAAACCTTCTAAATCTAATTTACCTACAGCACCTGAAGCGTTTCTCTTCCATTGTACTTTTTTACCATTAAAATTGAAGTAATTAATTTCTTCAAAATCATGGTCTTCGGTTGCCATCCAATAAATAGGAACAAACTTATTTTTAGGATATTTCGCTTTTAATTCTTCACATAAATTGATAGTCGAAATAATTTTATAGAAAAAATAAAGTGGTCCGGTGAAAATATTTAATTGATGTCCTGTAGTTATGGTAAATGTATTCTTGTTTAATAATGCATCAATATTGGCACTAGTTTTTGGAGAAGCTTGCGTATTTTGATATTGCGCTTTTAAACTAGAAACCAAAACAGTCCGTGATTCCTTTGAAAAAGATGCCTTTTTCTCATCTATTTGCGCTTGAAAATTATCCAGTTTTGGAAAGCGATTATAAAAAGGTTTTAAAGCCGATTTTTCATCTAAATAATCACAAATTAAAGTCGAAAAATAGTTGGTGTCTCGAAACGGAATACAGTCGGTTGGCATAGTTAAACGTGGCGTTTTAAAAAAGGTAAAGATACAGTTTCTAGTCTTAAAAATAACTTAAAATGCAAGCAGATACACACCAAAAAGATTGTTTATATTTACCAAAAAATTAAGTCATGTTAGGTTTAAAATTAGCAACAGACCCACGTTGGGTTGACATTGCAGAATCCAATTTAGAAGAAATATTAACGGATCATGCATGGTGCGAGCAAAAAGCAGCCACCAATGCCATTACCATAATTACCCATAATTCAGAATATCCAGATTTGGTAACGGACTTATTAGAATTGGCTAAAGAAGAAATTGAACACTTTCAAATGGTTCATGATATCATCAAAAAACGTGGTTATACTTTAGGTCGTGAGCGCAAAGATAGTTACGTTAACGAGCTCTATAAATTTATGAATAAAGGCGGAAATCGCATTCAAGCCATGGTTGATAGACTTTTATTTTCTGCAATGATTGAGGCTAGAAGTTGTGAGCGCTTTAAAGTATTATCACAGAATATCAACGATCCTGAATTAGCCAAATTTTATCATGAATTGATGATTAGTGAAGCCGGCCATTACACACTTTTCATTAGATTTGCTAGAAAATATGGTCAAGATGTGGATGTCGACAAACGTTGGAAAGACCTTATAGATTTTGAAGCGGAAGTGATTCAGAGGTATGGAAAATCGGAAACGATTCATGGCTAGAATCTAATGACCACATCTTCGGATTTATATAATTGCTAAACCCTTGAAAGCTTTATTAAAAAAGGTTTATAGCTATTTTTAATCAATAAAAGTAGTTGATTTCATGATTTTTCAGTAACTTTTATCTCATATTTATAGCCCTATGAAAAAGTTGCTTTTTTTTAAAAAATACATCTATTTACTGCTTTTGTTTACCCCATTTTTTTCGGGATTTTCCCAAGTTGAAAACGATTCACTAATTGAAATTTCAGGAAAAATTATTGATAATAAAACAAAAGATCCTTTGGTGTTTGCTGATTTATTGGTTTCAGATTCTAACATTGCCACGATTTCCAATACGGAAGGTAATTATATTCTGAAAATACCGTCTGATTTTGTCAATCGTTCTATTACCGTTAGTTATTTGGGATATGCGGAAGCCGAAATGAGTATTGCTACCATTATGAAAAACAGTACCATTTCATTAATTCCAACGTTTACACCATTAGACGAAGTGAATATTTCACGACCAAAAAGTGCTGAAATTTTAGTTCGACTTATGATAGAGCGAAAAGATGATAATTATGTAGAATCTGGATTAAATATGACCGGTTTTTATAGAGAAACCATAAAAAAAAGACGTCAAAATGCCTCGTTATCTGAAGCCGTTGTTTCCATTTATAAACAACCAAATAACACAAATAGACAGGACGCTGTTGAACTTGTGAAGTTCAGAAAAACAACCAATTACGCAAAACTGGATACACTAGCGTTAAAACTTCAAGGTGGTCCTTTTAATAACTTATATGTGGATATTATGAAGTATCCGCAATATATTTTTAGCAGAGAAAATATTTCAAATTACGACTTTTCATTTGATGCTTCAACCGTAATCAATGATGAATTGGTTTATGTTATTAACTTTAAACAGAAGCCGCAGTTACAAATGCCACTTTACTATGGCAAGCTTTATATTGAGTCTAAAAACTATGCACTTACGAGCGCTATTTATAGTTTAAATGTTGAAAACCAAGATATGGCAAGTGAGCTTTTTGTAAAAAAGAAACCTAGACGGGTAAAGGTCTATCCCGTTGAAGCCAATTATCGTGTGAATTATAGAAGTAACAACGGGAAATGGTATTATAGCTACAGTAATATTCTATTAACCTTTAAGGTAAATTGGAAAGGCAGATTGTTTAATAACCTTTATACGTTAAACAGCGAAATGGTGATTACCAATTGGGAACCATCGGATGAACGCTATTCTAGACCAGAAAATAAATCTAGTATTTTACGACCTTCAACCATATTGATTGATGAAGCCTCTGGGTTTCTAGACACGGAGTTTTGGGGACAATATAATATTATTGAGCCTGAAAAATCGATTGAATCTGCTATTGAGAAAATCCAAAAGCAGTTGGATAAAAATCGTGACGAAACTGAAAGTGAGTAATTTAAATTAATTATTTACAACTTCGGCATACAAATCAAAATCGGCTGCTTCTGTGATTATAACTTGTGCATATTCACCTGTTTTTAAGTAAGTTTTTGATGCATCAATCAACACTTCATTATCTACGTCTGGTGAATCATATTCTGTACGACCAACAAAATACTCACCTTCTTTTCTATCAATAACCACTTTAAATTCCTGACCAATTTTAGCTTGATTCAATTCCCAAGAAATTTGCGATTGAATTTCCATAATTTCATTAGCACGTTCTTGCTTGACATTTTCTGGAACATCATCTACCAAATTAAAAGCGTGTGTGTTTTCCTCGTGGCTATACGTAAAACAGCCTAAACGCTCAAAACGCATGGCTTTAACCCATTCCTTTAATTCCTGAAAATGCGCTTCAGTTTCACCAGGATAACCAACAATTAAGGTGGTTCTGATGGTCATTTCTGGAACGGCATTTCTAAACTCTTTAAGTAGTTTAGTTGTTTTTTCATTAGTTGTTCCACGACGCATACTTTTTAGAATATCATCTGAAATATGCTGTAATGGAATATCTAAATAGTTACAAACTTTAGGTTCACGATTCATAACATCCAAAACATCCATCGGAAAACCCGTTGGAAAAGCGTAATGTAAACGAATCCACTCGATGCCATCCACTTTAACCAGCGCTTCTAATAATTCTGCTAAATTTCGTTTTTTATATAAATCGAGTCCGTAATACGTTAAATCTTGTGCAATAAGAATCAATTCTTTGACACCATTGGCTGCTAATTTCTCGGCTTCGGTTACCAAATCTTCAATAGGTGTACTTTTATGTTTTCCACGCATGAGTGGAATAGCACAAAAACTACACGGACGATCACAACCTTCTGCAATTTTTAAATAGGCATAATTTTTTGGTGTGGTTGTTAAACGCTCACCAATTAATTCGTGTTTATAATCGGCACCCAATGCTTTTAGCAAACCTGGTAATTCGGTAGTTCCAAAATACTGATCTACATTAGGAATTTCCTTCATTAAGTCTGGCTTGTAACGTTCACTTAAACAACCGGTAACAAAGACTTTATCAACTTCACCAGCTTCTTTTTTCTGCATGAATTCTAAAATAGTATTCACACTTTCTTCTTTGGCATTATTAATAAAACCACAAGTATTGATTACAACGACGTTCCCTTCTTCTTCATGCACCACGTCTTTTCCGCTAGCTTTTAGCTGACCCATTAAAACTTCACTATCGTAAACATTTTTACTACAGCCAAGTGTTACTACGTTGATTTTATTCTTTTTAAGCGTCTTTGTTCTCATATGCATTTCCCAAACAAATGGGAATTTCATTAATTAATACCTACTTTTTTACAGGCTGCAAATATACAACATGTTTGGAAACAAAAAGACCTCAATGGAATTGAAGTCTTTTATAATTTTATTTATTTAAACGATTGGCTTATTTAAAAAACGAATCTACAAATTCATATTTATTAAAGACTTGCAAATCCTCAATACCTTCGCCTACGCCAATATATTTTACGGGAATTTTAAATTGATCGGAAATACCAATTACCACGCCACCTTTGGCAGTACCATCTAATTTGGTAACGGCTAATGAGGTCACTTCAGTTGCCGCTGTAAATTGTTTTGCTTGTTCAAAAGCGTTTTGTCCTGTTGAACCATCTAAAACCAATAACACATCATGCG
>CBFHJN010000168.1:0-6545 GCA_965655805.1 Flavobacteriaceae bacterium | reverse complement strand
TGCGTTACGCATATTAGATACCGAAGACTTACATGGCTTGCGAAAAGCACGCGAATTAGCTTTAAAAGATAACGATACGAATTTTAAAAAATATTTAGTTAACGATACGTCTAAACGTGAAATTGCGAGTATTTACAGGTGTGATTTAAGCCTTATTATTTCGGAAGCCGAAATGGAATTGCTTCAAAACTTTTTTAAAGTAGATGACGCTTTAATTTATTATTTACCGTTTTTATTAGACACCATTTCGGAAGAAAGCATTAATAGTTTACCAGATTTTAACGCAAGGGCAAACTTTATTACCATTGGGAATTTCTTTCATAAACCCAATTACCAATCGGTTTTATATTTAAAGGAAGTCATTTGGCCAGGCATCCGCAAGCAATTGCCAAATGCCGAACTTCATATTTATGGCGCTTATGCTAGTCAGAAAGTAACACAACTACACAAAGAAGCTGATGGTTTTTTAGTAAAAGGCTTTGCTGAATCTGTGCATGATGTAATGAAAGAATCACGCGTTTGTTTAGCACCTTTGCAGTTTGGCGCAGGTTTAAAAGGTAAATTAATTGATGCCATGCAAAATGGTACACCATCTCTAATGAGCTCCATTGCTGCCGAAGGTATGTTTGGCGACTTGGAACCGAATGGTTTTATATCAGATTCTCAAGAAACTTTTATTGAAAAAGCGGTAGAACTTTATTTGAATGAAGTTATTTGGAAAACTAAACAATCAAATGGTTTCGAAATCATTAATAAACGCTTTGATAAACAGTTTTTTGAGGCCGATTTTATTAATGCCATAAATCATATAAGGGCAGATTTATCAAATCACAGACAGAATAATTTCACTGGTCAAATGCTCCAGCATCAGTCGCTTCAAAGCACCAAATTCATGAGTAAGTGGATTGAATTAAAAAATAAACAAGCAGGTCAGAATATTTCCTAAAATTGAAGTGCTTTTTCATAGCTTTGCGCCTTTAAAAATAACCTCATGATTTCAGTAGATAATTTAGCAGTTGAGTTTAGCGGTCACACCTTATTTAGTGATGTGTCTTTTACCATCAATGAAAATGATAAAATTGCCCTTATGGGTAAAAATGGTGCCGGAAAATCCACCATGATGAAAATCATTGCAGGCAAACAAAAAGGAACGCGTGGTAACGTGCGTTTCCCCAAAGATGCTGTTATTGCTTATTTACCACAACATTTACTAACGGAAGATAATTGTACGGTTTTCGAAGAAGCATCCAAAGCATTTGCGCATATTTTTAAGATGCGTGATGAAATGGATGCGCTTAATAAAGCATTAGATACCCGAACCGATTATGAATCCGATGACTACATGAACATCATTACTAAGGTGTCCGATTTAGGTGAAAAATATTACGCTTTAGAAGATATTAATTATGATGCTGAAGTTGAGAAAGCTTTAACAGGTTTAGGTTTTAAGCGCTCCGATTTTACACGACAAACCAGCGAATTTAGTGGTGGTTACCGTATGCGAATAGAATTGGCAAAAATGCTACTTCAAAAACCAGACCTAATTTTACTGGATGAGCCAACGAATCATATTGATATTGAATCGGTTATTTGGTTAGAGGATTTTCTCTTGAATAAAGCCAATGCCGTTATGGTTATTTCTCACGATAAAGCCTTTATTGACAATATTACGAATCGCACGATTGAAGTCACTATGGGTCGTATTTACGATTACAAAGCCAACTACACACATTATTTACAATTGCGTGAAGACAGACGTTTGCATCAAATTAAAGCTTACAAGGAACAGCAGCGTTTTATTGCTGATAATATGGCTTTTATTGAACGATTCAAGGGGACATTCTCTAAAACGAATCAGGTAAATTCTCGTGAGCGCATGCTGGAAAAACTCGAAATTATTGAAGTGGATGAAATTGATACATCAGCCTTAAAATTACGTTTTCCGCCAGCGCCTCGTTCAGGTGATTATCCGGTTACTGTAAAAGATCTGTCAAAATCTTATGATAATCATGTGGTATTTAAAAACGCCAACATGTCTATTTCTAGAGGCGAAAAAGTGTCCTTTGTTGGTCGGAATGGTGAAGGAAAATCAACTATGATTAAAGCTATTATGGGCGAAATTCCTGTAGAAGGCACTTGTCAATTAGGACATAATGTGAAAGTGGGTTATTTTGCTCAAAATCAAGCCTCTTTGTTAGATGAAGATTTAACTATTTTCCAAACGGTTGATGAAGTGGCTCAAGGCGATATTCGAACTCAAATTAAAAATATTCTGGGCGGATTTATGTTTAAAGGTGATGATATTGATAAAAAAGTCAGTGTGTTATCTGGAGGTGAAAAAACACGTTTGGCCATGGTGAAATTGCTTTTGGAACCTGTGAATTTGTTGATTCTGGATGAGCCTACCAATCACTTGGATTTAAAATCTAAAGATGTTTTAAAAGAAGCCTTACTAGCTTTTGATGGTACACTAATTTTGGTGTCGCATGATCGAGATTTCTTGCAAGGATTATCGCAAAAAGTATTCGAATTTAAAGACCAACGCGTTATTGAACACTTTGAAGCCATTGATGATTTCTTAATTCGAAATCGTATGGAAAACTTGAAACAGATTGATTTGAAAAAATAATCAGGTTTATATATTCAGTATCATTAGATTTTTAAAGTGGCATCAACAATTTAAAGGAAGTAATATGAATAGAATACTAATTGGATTGATTTTGACAGTCAGTTCGGTAAATGTAGCATTCGGGCAGAACTTACCAGACGGCCAAATAAGATGGAGTTCTGATCAAAAATTATCCATAGACAATTTTAAAATTAAAATTAGCAATGATAATAATGATGCCGTTTTTAGTCAATTTATGGTTTCGCATGCAATTGGTGGATTTGACTTTATGAAACGAAATCTAAATCAAAAAATAGAAAACATATTTCTTGGTAATGCTTCTTGGATTGACACGACAAAAGTTGCTGACCTTTCAAAACAAATGGATTTTCAACAATTGCAATTTGACCTTGCCGAAATTCACGCAAGGAAATTTAGGAAAAGAGCATTAGAAAATAAAGCCCAGATTAAAAAAGGTTTTGATATTATAAACAAAATTAATAACGACATCATGGCGGAACTTTCTTACTGTCGGTCGGAATTGATAAAGGAAACTGAAAGTGGAAGAAATGAGCAAAAGCTTTCGGAATGGAAAGAAAAGATAGCAACCGAATTGAAAGAATTGCACGAATTTAGTTACAAGAACAAACAGAAAATAAAAGTTAAATAAAACCAGTTGGCAACCCAAATCTCAATCTAAATAGTGTTAGTTTTTCTCTTGAAAATCCTGCACATTTTCCAAAAACCATTTTTTAAATTTGCATTTTTCACCTATCACAGGTTTATTGTGAAACACAGCTACATTTAGTAAGGTTTAACAAGTTTTCAAATTACATTAATCCTTTAATGCATATCTGAAATAGGAAATTGTACGGTAAATAACTATCTTTCAATCCCTTTACTAATTTTATTAATCCATAACATGAAAAACACATTCTTCAAAAGATTGGTTTTATTGCTGTTTGTAGCCGTAATTTCCATTCCAGTTTATTCTCAAGTTACAAGCAAACAAATTGATTCGGTTGTTAATTATGCCATGTCAAAATTCAATGTTGCAGGAACTGCTGTTGCAGTAGTAAAAGACGGAAAAATTATTCATGAAAAAGGTTATGGTGTTAAATCCATAGACACCGAAGAACCAGTTGATCCGAATACTAATTTTGCTATTGCCTCCAATAGTAAAGCATTTACAACCGTTGCGCTAGCTATGTTAGTGGAAGAAGGTAAACTAAATTGGGATGATAAAGTAAAAACACATATTCCAGAATTTACCATGTATAATCAGTATGTGGAAGACAATTTCAACATCATCGATTTGGTAACGCATAGAAGCGGATTGGGTTTAGGAGCTGGTGACTTGATGTTTTTTCCACAAGGATCAGATTTTACGATTGATGATTTATTAGCCAGTTTTCAACATTTAAAACAAGAATCGGCTTTTCGAACCAAATGGGACTATGATAATTTACTGTATCTCGTGGCTGGCGAATTGATTGCCAGAAAAAGTGGGATGACTTGGGAAGCGTTTATAGATTCGCGAATTTTTCAACCAATTGGAATGGACAATTCCTATGCGTCTTTAGCTGAAATTGCTAAAACTGGAAATGTATCTGCTTCGCATTCTACAGAAACAGGAACCATACGGATTATTCCAACGTTTGAAGAAATGATTAATGGTGCAGCTGGAGGTATTTTCTCTAATGTGAATGATATGTCTGCTTGGATGATTTTACAATTGCATGCTGGAAAATATGGCGAAGGTTTAAAGAAGGAATTATTTACGAAAGCCAATCATAACGAGATGTGGAAAATCCATACGGTTATGGATGCGAATACCAATCCACGATACAATAGTCATTTTGCAGGTTATGGTTTAGGTTGGTTTCTAACAGACGTGAAAGGCAATATGCAAGTGGAGCACACTGGTGGTTTACCTGGTATGTTATCAAAAGTAGTGATGATTCCAGATATGGATTTGGGTATTGTGGTGCTAACTAATACTAGTAATGATGGAGGTGGTTTGTTTTCAGCAGTTACACAAACGATTATCGATTTATATCTAGAACTAGACGATTTTAAATGGATTGATAAATATGCAGCCTATATGAAATCCAATGAAAGTGGTGCAAATGAAGTTGTTAAAAAGGTTTGGGATTCGGTTGCTAAAAACGACCAATCTAAAATAAAAACCAGGAATTTCATTGGTATGTATGAAGATGTTTGGTTTGGAAAAATGGAGGTGTTTATGAAGGACAAGCAACTATGGATTAAAAGCCATCGATCTCCTTTGTTAAATGGTCCTTTGCAGTTTTTTAAAGAAGAAACTTTCGCTGTTAAATGGGAATATCAAGATATGAATGCAGACGCTTTTGTTATGTTTACAAAAGATGATAACGGAGAAGCAAATGGTTTTACTATGAAAGGTATTTCACCAAATATCGATTTCAGTTTCGACTTCCAAGATTTGAATTTAAAACGGATTGATTAATGGTATCAGCCATACGAAGAATCCGAAAACGATTGCTGGAGCAAAACCGATTTAAACGCTATATTTTCTATGCTATAGGTGAAATATTTCTGGTGGTAATTGGGATTTTATTAGCGCTTCAAATTAACACGTGGAGTAAAGAAAATCATAATCTTAAATTAGAAAAAGCACTTTTAGAAGATTTTAAATCAGATTTTATCATTCAAAAAGAACTAATAATTGAGCAGATTGATTATGAGATAGGTATTATTGCAATCGTGGATTCCACTCTTCAATTTATGAGTCCTAATTTTAACAAGTCAACGTTGCCAAGAAAACTTCATGATTTAACAGCGCGTCATACATTTAAAGCCAATCGCGCCACATTTAATAATATGATAGCCAGTGGCAGCGTTAATTTAATTTCCAACACGAGTTTACAAAATACGATTGTCCGTTATTTCCAACGTTTAGATTATGTGGAATCTGTTGTGAACAATAATAATTTGTTCATGGTGGACTCTAATTTTGGAAAATTTACATCAAATAATGCTTTGGGTTTTCAAATAGACGAATCCGGTAAATTTGTGGATTCTATTAATTTTACAAACGAACAACGGTATTTGTTAGATATGCAATTGCGGTATAGAAATAGCGCTTCAAAAAGCATCAAGCTAGTAAGTGAGGTGCTTTTAGACTTAACCGAAGAACTAATAATTATAATAAATTCAGAAATAAAGAAATAGCGAACATATTTTTTTATTTCAAAAATGTAAAGTATATTTGTCATATAGGAAAATTTATTTGTCTAAATACTAAATATACTTGTCATGAAATTAAAAGACGTTGAAACATGTGAACGCACCAAACTGGAGCTATTCTTAAATAAAGTACGACTACCTCATTCATTTAAAAAGTTAGGCTTTGTAATATTATTGTTTAGTTTTATTGGGATTATAGGATCTAAATTTATAGATGATGTATCAATCATTTTTATTCAAGTACTTAAGCATGCCATGCTTGTTGGCTTACTTATTATATCCTTATCTAAAGAGAAAATTGAAGATGAGCTGATTGAAATATTACGGTCAAAATCATATTCATTAGCTTTTATTATTGGAGTAGGTTATACCATGTTGCAGCCTTTAGCCAATTTTATTGTTGATTTCTTTTTAGAAGAACAGCATGTTGTAAGCACTACCAGTCATATTCAAGTGCTGTTATTTATGTTGCTGATTCAAGTTGGTTTTTTTGAAGTTTTAAAACGTAACCGATAATGGAAAACACGATAAAAGTTGAGCGTGCCATTTTAAATCTAACCCAAGAAGATTTAGCACAAAAAATAGGTGTATCACGTCAAACAATTAATTCCATTGAGGCTAATAGGTACGTGCCTTCTACAGTTCTGGCATTAAAATTATCAGACATATTTGGTAAACCAGTGAATGCATTTTTTAAACTGTCATCCAA
>CBFHJN010000167.1:0-6554 GCA_965655805.1 Flavobacteriaceae bacterium | reverse complement strand
TTCGATTTATCGGTTTCATCAAACGAGGCTTTATCAAATCCAATTGAAAACGTATCTATTTTGTTGTCTGATAATTGCGATAATCCCAGCGTTACAATAGACGAATCCACACCACCTGATAAAAATGTGCCAATGGGAACATCACTCACAGTGCGACTTTCAATACTAGACATCATTAAATCGTGAAGCTTTAGCTTGGCAGCAGCAAATGATAAATTACTTTTATCTCGAGGTAGTTTATGAATTGGAGTAACCGAAAACGTATGGTTTTCTAAATTATACGTGATGTAATGATTAGCCTCTAACTTCTGGACACCTTGATAAATAGAAAAGGCGCAGGAATATATGTTAGTTTAAAAAACAAGTTCAATCCTGTCTTGGAAATTTCAGGTTTGTTAGGCAGAATTTGTAGTAAGGATTTTAGTTCAGATCCATAAAAAAAGCCCGTTTCATTTTGAGTGAAATACAAAGGCTTTTCACCAAAAAAATCGCGCGCAATTATGACCTGATTTTTCGTTTTATCATGGATACTAAAAGCATACATACCATCTAGTTTTTCAAAGGATTTTTCGCCTTCTATTTCATAGAGTTTTAGTATAACTTCCGTATCACTTTGTGTTTTAAATGTGTGTCCTTTGGATTCTAAATCTGCTTTTAATTTTCTGTAATTATAAATTTCACCATTAAAAACTATCGTGATGCTATTATTCTGATTTGAAATAGGTTGCTTTCCAGTACTTAAATCAATAATTGAAAGTCTTCGCATAGCCATTGCAACCGTAAATGTTTCGCTACTATTATGATAAAATCCCGAGTCATCAGGTCCACGATGAATGATAGCCTGATTCATTTTTTTTAATGAAGCTAAAGCATTATCAGAACTTGTGAATATTGGTTTTATGAATCCGTTTATTCCACACATAGATTAAAGACTATCAATTAAATTTTTAACATGCATTCCAATATTTTTGATATCATAAGTTTTGGCACGTTCAAAACTCAATTCGCTGTACTGCTGTCGTGCTTCCGGATTTTTTTGAAAATATTTTATGGCTTGAGAAAGTCCTACTGAATCATCAACATTTACTAATAATCCATATTTGGCTTTCACGAAAGATCCTGTTAAAATATGGACAGGTTCATTGTCATTCAGCAATTCTAAAGGTCCAGACATGCAATTGGTACAGATAACCGGTAAACCAACAGACATGGCTTCTAGAACTACGTTTGGAAACCCTTCAGTCAAGGAGCATAACACAAAACAATGCCCTTTTACGATGTATGATTTAACATCATCCACATTTCCATTGAAATGTACACGTCCTCCAACATTGAGTTCGTTGGATAATTCATCTAATTGTTTGTGTAAATAACCATCTCCATAAATTTCCATATAAAAGTTACTGGACAGTAAACTAATGGCTTCTATAATGCTCTTTTGGTTTTTAACAGGTATCATTCTGCCAACAGTAACCACATTAAATATAGCATCAAAATCAGTATAGGACGCTAATTCAGGTTTCTTTCTTATCGTTAGAATAGGATTGTAAATAACGGATCTATCTATTTTTAGTCTGTAATTGGTTTTTAAATCTGCATTGATATAAATAGAGTTTGAAAACAGTTTATCGTTTTTATTATAAAAGTAGGGGATTAGAAGTTTGGTTAAGAAAGAAGTTAGTTTGTCATCCTTATACATTATGGATGGAAAACAACGTTCGCTAATTACAGTTTTAAGCTTAGAATTAAACATTTTGGCAATACTAGTCATAATATTTTGACGAACTAAAAAAGAAACCACCACATCAATTTTTTCTTCTTTTAAAACCCTTTGATACATAAAGATAAACCGGATATTATCTCTAATTCTACCAAATATGGACGTTTTAAAAGTCTCTTGCGGTTTAGATAATATAACTACTTTCGTTTCTTTTGGTATAGGTAGTTTGATTTCGTTATATAATAAAATCAACGTAACATCGTAGTATTTAGGAAGTTCATATAGCAATAAGCTAACAACCTTTTCTGCTCCACCATAACCGATGGCAGATATAAATAGTGCAATTTTTCGTTTTTCAGACATGCTGATTCTTATGTGATAATTTTAAAAATAGATTCGTATATTCCTTAATAATTTTATTGCTACTAAATTTATCTTTTACAACCCGACTAACAATTTCAGGTTTAAAAGGGAATGATTCCTGAATCTGGTTTAAATAGTTCAAATATTCTTCCATTGTATCGGCTACATAACCGTTTTTTCCAGATTCTATAATTTCATCTAGTCCACCTGGTGCATTAAATGCGAGAATTGGTGTACCAACTACACAGCTTTCTATTAGGACGTTCGGAAACCCTTCAACATAGGATCCTTGCAAAAACAAATCGCTTTCGGCCAAATAGGTTTCTACATTTTTAGTAAAACTAATATAGGTAATGTTTTTTGTTAAACCCTTATTATCAAGCATTTCAAAAATACTATCTTTTTCATTACCTGAACCTATTATCGTGTAATGAAATGGAAATTTTAATTGAGATAGTACATTAATAAGACGTTCATGACCTTTTTCCTTGCTTAAACGGCCTATAGTTATAAACTTTATAGGGTTAGAACTGTTACGTACAGAGGCTTTCAGTTTAAACTCTTTGGTAATTGGGTTATTAATAAGTACCGTTTTACTGGTTGGCACCTTGTAATTAGCAATCATATCCTTTTGCATGTCTTTGGATTGGCAGATAATACAATCTACTAATTTATAAGCTAAAACAATCATAGCCTTTGGAAATGCAGAGTTGGTGTACGGATTATGCTCGTTTAAAACGGTTAAAACATTGGCTTCTCGCGATACAAATTTCGTTTTTCTAAAATAAGGCGACATAAACGCAATCATCGTATTCAAATGCACAATTGAGCTAACCACAATATCCGGTTTATGCGTTCTGAAATACTGGAATAAGCTTCCAAAGGCTTTTAAAACACGTGGTTTATTTAAGTATACAATGTGTAGATTTTCTAGTTGATAAACGGTGTCTTTTTCATAGCCTGTAATTAACAAAGTGACTTCAAATTGTTGGTCATCCAGATTTTGAGCTACATATGATAAAATGCGTTCAGCACCACCAGCAGCTAATGAGGGTAAAACAAATATGATTTTAATTTTAGAATTGCTCATTATCTTATAGTATAGCCTTTTCCGTTTGTATTTAGCCATTGTTTTAAAACAAGCAGTTTCCAAATTAATGGATACCTATTCCAGCTACCATTCATATGTTCCTGAATCATCTTGTGTACTTCGTCTGGATCGATATTTGGGATTTGCTTTAAACTTGTTAAATCCAATTCTGTTAACACGTAATCTTTTAATTCATTTTTAAACCATTCAGCAAATGGCATGGTAAAGCCTGCTTTTGGTCGGTCAAATATTTTTTCGGGAACATATTGGTAAAGCACATCCTTTAAAATACGTTTTTGAATTTTACCGTTATACTTAAAGTTGGTTGGTAAGGATTGTGCAAATTCAACAATACTATGATCCATAAGTGGTGCACGTGCTTCCAATGAGGAAGCCATGGTGGCACGATCAACTTTGGTGTTGATGTCCCAATTAAGGTAAGTTTTAATATCAAAATCTGTTAAACGCTCGAAAAGATTTTTGTTGTCATGAAATAAATATTTCTTTTCGGGAACATCGGTATAATCAAAATCCGATTTCAACCAAGACATATTAACACCAGTAACAGACGCAATATAAAGTGAGTTAATATCATTATACTGCAATCCTTTGCCAATCATTTTTAATTTATAATAAGGCGCCAAACCAGCCGTTTTTGCAACCGTTTGTCTGATAAAATTTGGCATGCTGTAAAGTAGATTCACTTGCTTCATCCATTTGTAACGCTCGTAACCTATAAAACTTTCGTCACCACCATCACCAGATAAAGCAACAGTCACTTTTTGACGTGTATGCTTGGCTAATAGCATGGATGGAATAGCTGAAGAATCTGCAAACGGTTCGTCATAAAAATGGGTGAAATTGTCAATTAAGTCTAAACCCTCATTATAATTACATTCTATAATGTGATGATCTGTTTGTAAATGATTGGCTACTTGTTGTGCATAAACGCTTTCATCAAAACCTTTCTCGTTAAATTTTACTGAAAAAGTTTTAACCTTACTATCTGTAGTTTTGGTTGCCAATGCAGCAACAACTGACGAATCCACACCTCCAGACAAGAACACACCAACAGGTACATCAGCAAATAAACGTGTTGAAACAGCGCTGCTAATTAAACCATCTAAATCTGAAATCGCATCTTGATAACTGCCTTGATATGGATTTTTAACTTCGGTGTTAATATCCCAATACTGACGTTCTTTAAAATCATAAGTCGCTAAATCTAAAGAAAAACAATGTCCTGCATGTAATTTTTTAATTTCATTGAAAATGGAATGAGGATCTGGAACAGCTCCCCAAGCCAAATAGTAACTAATTGCTTTGTTTGAAATTGTTAGATTTTCATGATGCATTTGAATGGAAGATATTTGACTCGCAAATTCAAATTGCTTCTCATTTAGATAATAGTAAAAAGGTTTTTTTCCTAGTCGATCACGTGCTCCAAAAAGTTTCTGTTTGGTTTCATCATAAATAACAAAGGCGAACATACCACCAAGGTGGTTGACGCAATTTTCGCCATATTCTAAATAGGCAGCACAGATAACTTCAGTATCACTAGTTGTGTTGAAAGAATAGCCTTTAGATTTTAGTTCTTTTTTGAGGACTTTAAAATTGTAAACTTCACCATTGAAAACAATATGAATTTTGGAGTTGTAGGTGAAAGGTTGGTTTGAACGTTCATCAATATCAATAATCGCCAATCGGTTATGACCAAATATTACTGGCTCGGATTCGCTACCAAAAAACTTAAAATCCAATTTGTCTGGACCTCTAAATTTAGCGCGTTCCAGCTTATCTTGAATCTGATTTCTAGTATATTCTATTGTTGATCCGTAAATTCCACACATAATTAACTCGCTTTAATTCCAGTTTCAAAGGACTGTTCTTGATTCACTTTATGATATAGCCAAATGGATACGAAAAGTACATCATATTTTTCAAAATAGTTATGGGCTACCATGAGATAGCCAATAATGGCAACGGCCAAATAGGTGTATTCTTGATGTTCTTTAAAAAATCGTAAACTCCTGATAATAATGGCTAAATAAATAATTATAATTAATAAAAAGGCTAAAATTCCAGCTTCGCCTAACACCATCAAAAACGTATTATGCACACCATACTCAATTGCTACTTGACTAGATGCGCCTCTCATGGATTTGTAGCCAGCTCCAATAACAATGTTATCCGTAATAAGGTCGGAAAAATAAGACCACGTTTCATTTCTGGAGCCTTCTGTTATGGTTTCTGTTTGGACGTCTTCATTATCACTAAATAAACTATGAAGTGCTGAAAATCGCTCCTTATTCAATTGAAGGGTTGAGGCTGCTGCAAATATAATAACCAATGCCACAGCACCAACGGCAAATGTTTGGAGGTTTTTTTTATTTGCAAAAATGGATATCACATTAATAATTACTAAAAACAAAATAAATGACCGAGAAAGCGTGAAAATACCACATAATATGAGAGTAAATTGTACTAATAACTTAAGCTTGTAATTCGGGATAATGTAAGATAAGGCAAATCCAAAGAGACAAATAAAACCTGCCTTATTTGGATTTAAATAGAAACCACCATATCGACCAAATAAATCCGGGAAAACCAAGGCATTCACAGCAATACTTAAGGCGCCAACAACTAAAAATATAAGTAGTTCTCTGTCTGTGGTTTCCTTTGCAAGTTCATTAGCACAAATTATAAATATGAAATAACGAATAACCTCTTTAATATACAATTCTGTAGCATCCGTATATTGAAGTCCTGAAAACGTAAAAAACAACATCCCTAAAATTATGAATGGCCAAAGTGGTTTTGACTTTTTAGCAAGAAAAAAATATATTATTACTGAAACCGTTAATAGCAAATTTGTAATGGAACCCAAGTTAGCGCCAAGATACTCCAAGCTAAATGTTGGAACATTTAGGAGTATTAAAGTTAGCGCTATGTATTTTAGTATTTTCATTTACTATATACCTTGGGTTAAAATTCGTTTTTGCTTATTGGTGTATTTATAAAACACAAATATTTTTAAAACCTGAATGATTGTTGTGCACAATGCAATTCCAATCAAACCTATCCAATTCATTAAAATAAAATCTAATATAATATTTAATAGCATGCTACCTAATGAGACGTAAGCCATAAATGCGTTTTTATTAATGCTCGTAAGGAATTTTACAAATAAATTACCACAGATAATAAAGGGCACACCAATAAGATATATTATTTGAATTTGAGAAACGATTGCAGTATCATCAGATGTAAAACTATCTCTTTCAAATAGGAAAGCAATAATTTCTGTTGAAAAAATACAGGCAACAACCATAATACTCATAATAATAATGAAAATCCATTTGTTGAGTAGGAACAAGGTTT
>CBFHJN010000166.1:0-6638 GCA_965655805.1 Flavobacteriaceae bacterium | reverse complement strand
GTTATGAGAAAATTAAAAATAGCCGTACAAAAATCAGGTCGTCTGCATGACGATTCCATGAAAATTTTAAAAGAAGTTGGTATTTCCATCGATAATGGTCGTGATCAATTAAAAGCAAGTGCCAAAAATTTCCCTATTGAGGTGTTTTACCTTCGAAATGGTGATATTCCACAATATCTTTTAGATGGAGTGGTGGATGCAGCCATTATTGGTGAAAATGTATTAATTGAAAAAGGCAATACTATTTCAACTGTTGAAAAATTAGGGTTTTCAACCTGTCGCGTGTCGTTAGCAATTCCAAAATCTGAGGTATATTCTAACATTCAAGATTTGAATGGCAAACGCATTGCAACATCTTACCCAAATACGGTTAATGCCTTTTTAAAGGATAATAATATTTCAGCGCAACTTCACATCATTAATGGCTCAGTTGAAATAGCACCAAATATCGGCTTGGCAGATGCCATTGTGGATATCGTTTCTAGCGGAAGCACCTTATTTAAAAACAATTTACAGGAAGTAGAAGTATTGTTGCAATCTGAAGCCGTTTTAGCTGTGTCACCAGAAATAGGAACGGAAGAACAGGCTATTCTCAACAAACTACAATTTCGTTTACAATCCGTTTTAAAAGCAAGAAAATCAAGGTATGTGCTATTAAATGCTCCAAATGATAAGTTGGAAACCATTATAAACTTATTACCAGGCATGAAAAGCCCAACCGTTTTGCCATTAGTTGAAACAGGCTGGAGCTCTTTACATTCCGTAATTGATAAAAATGATTTTTGGGAAATTATAGACGAATTGAAAAAAGCAGGAGCAGAAGGCATCCTCGTTTGTCCAATTGAAAATATGGTATTATGATAGTAATAGAAAATCCAAATAAAAGTGAATGGTTCAATTTATTAAAGCGACCAACATCTACAGTTGAAGATATAGAAACAACTGTTACCGAAATTTTTAAAGACATTCAACAGCAAGGTGATTCTGCAGTTCTTAAATATACTGATATTTTTGATGGCGTAAAACTCAATAACATGTTGGTGACTTCAGAAGAAATTGAAACAGCTAAACGTCAGATTAAACCTGAATTAAAGGAAGCCATATTATTAGCTAAACAAAATATTACGCGTTTTCACGAGGTACATATTCAAAAAATAGGTTTGTATATTCCTGGTGGTACTGCACCTTTGTTTTCAACGGTTTTAATGTTAGCTATTCCTGCTAAAATTGCAGGTTGTGAGGAAATTATTTTATGTTCACCACCAAATAAGTCTGGAAAAATTGCTGACGAAATTTTATTTGCAGCCAATTTATGTGGTGTAACAAAAGTTTATAAAATAGGCGGTATTCAAGCCATTGCAGCCATGACATTTGGAACAGAAACTGTACAACCTGTTTATAAAATTTTTGGGCCAGGAAATCAATTCGTAACGGTTGCCAAACAATTAGCAACCAAATTTGGTGTAGCTATAGATATGCCAGCAGGACCAAGTGAATTGTTGGTTATTGCAGACGATTCAGCTGTACCAAAATATGTGGCTGCGGATTTATTAAGTCAAGCCGAACATGGTGCAGATAGTCAGGTTATATTGGTTTCAACGTCTAAAAAACTAATTGATGCTGTTTTAAAGGAAGTGTCGATGCAATTAGCGCAATTACCACGAAGAGATATGGCTGAAAAAGCAATACATAATTCAAAAGCTATTGTGGTTTCAACAAATCAAGAGGCATTAAATTTTATTAACGCTTATGCACCAGAACACTTTATAATCTGTACTGAAAACGAAACCTTTTTTACGGAAGGTATACAAAATGCAGGTTCGGTTTTTATTGGCAATTACACACCCGAAAGTGCAGGAGATTATGCGTCAGGAACCAATCACACGTTGCCAACCAATGGTTTTAGTAAATCGTATTCTGGTGTTAATTTAGATAGTTTTAGTAAAGCTATTACGTTTCAGAAAATCACCAAAGAAGGCATTCAGAATATTGGAAAAGCCATTGAAGTTATGGCAGAAGCAGAAGGTTTACAAGCGCATAAAAATGCCGTTTCTTTACGTTTAAAAGATTTGCAATCATGAGCATTCAAAATTTAATTAGATCCAATATTCTAAACCTGAAGCCTTATGCCTCTGCGCGTGATGACTTTAAGGATTTTGATATGGAAATGACCTTTTTAGACGCGAATGAAAATCCGTTTGAAACAGGTTTAAATCGTTATCCAGATCCACAACAAACGGCTTTAAAGTTAAGATTGGCACGTATTAAAAACTGTAATCCGAATCAAATATTATTAGGAAATGGCAGTGATGAAGTTCTTGATTTGATATTCAGAACCTTTTGCGAACCAGAAAAAGACAACGTAGTTATATTACCACCTACCTATGGAATGTATGGTGTTTTGGCTAATATTAATAATGTACAGACGCTTAAAGTTAATTTAACAGCTGATTTTCAACCGCAGGTTTCAAGGATACTGAACACGGCAAATGAAAACAGTAAAGTGTTGTTTTTGTGTTCACCCAATAATCCAACAGCTAACAGTTTTGAAGCAGAATCCATTGAAGAACTACTTCAAAAATTTAAAGGTATCGTTGTCATTGATGAAGCGTATATAGATTTTTCAAAACATGAAAGTTGGGTAAGCCGTTTGGAAGAATTTCCGAACCTCATTGTTACTCAAACCCTATCAAAAGCTTTTGGTTTAGCTGGAATTCGTTTGGGTATTTGTATGGCTTCATCTGAAATTATTTCGGTTTTAAATAGTATAAAGCCTCCTTACAATATCAATCAGTTAACGCAAGAAGTAGCTTTAAAGCGTTTGGAGAATTTAGAATTGGTAAACAATCAAATTGAATTGATTAATGCTGAACGTAATCGGGTAATTTCAAGTTTAACATCGAATAAAATCACTCAGAAAATTTTTCCTAGTGATGCTAATTTTATTTTGGTAAAAGTAGATGACGCAAACAAACGTTACCAACAATTAGTCGAAAAAGAGATTGTTGTTCGCAACAGGACGAAGGAGCCACTTTGTGAAAACTGCCTGAGATTAACCATTGGTACTCCTGACGAAAACACCAAATTACTAACCATTTTAAAATCTTTAATATGAAACGCATGAAAAAAGTATTATTTATAGATCGTGACGGTACTTTAATTAAAGAGCCTCAAGACGAACAAATTGATGGTTTTGAAAAACTTGAATTCTATCCAGAAGTATTCCAATATTTAGGCAGAATCGCCAAGGAATTAGATTTTGAATTGGTACTAATAACCAATCAAGATGGCTTGGGAACAGATGCATTTCCAGAAAACACCTTTTGGCCAGTTCACAATTTAATAATCAACACGTTTAAAAATGAAGGTATAATTTTCCAAGAAGAATGTATAGATAGAACTTTCGCTAAAGATAATGCACCAACACGTAAACCGAATACAGGTTTACTGACCAAATATTTTTCAGAAGAATATGACTTGGTAAATTCCTATGTTATTGGGGATCGTTTAACTGATATTGAACTCGCAAAAAACCTAAATACTAAAGGAATTCTTATTAACGGTCAAGCAAATTTAGGTTCAAACGAAATCTCACTAAAAGCAGAAGCTTTAAAACCGTTTATAACTCTTGAAACTGATAGCTGGGAAGCTATATATAATCTGCTAAAAGCTAGTGAGCGCGTGGGTTCGATTTCCCGTAAAACCAATGAGACAGATATTAAAATTGACCTTAATCTGGATGGTACAGGAAAAAATAATATTGAAACAGGAATTGCTTTTTTCGATCACATGTTAGAGCAAATAGCTAGACATGGTCAGTTGGATTTAAACATTCAGGTTCAAGGCGATTTGGAAGTGGATGAACACCACACCATTGAAGATACAGCCATTGCTTTAGGTGAATTATTCAACACGGTTTTAGGTGGTAAATTAGGTATTGAACGCTATGGCTTTTGTATTCCAATGGATGATTGTTTAGCGCAAGTAGCTATTGATTTTGGTGGCCGTAACTGGCTTGTTTGGGAGGCAGATTTTAAACGCGAAATGATAGGAAAAATGCCTACAGAAATGTTTATGCACTTTTTTAAATCCTTTACTGATGGTGCTAAATGCAATTTAAATATAAAAGCAGAAGGCACTAATGAGCATCACAAAATTGAAGCGATTTTTAAGGCTTTTGCAAAAGCAATTAAAATGGCTGTAAAACGTGATGTTAGCAAAATGATTTTACCAACCACAAAAGGACTTTTATAATGAATGTTGTAATTATAGATTATGGTGTTGGCAATGTTAAAAGTATTCAATTTGCTTTTGAACGGTTAGGAATAGACGCTACTTTAAGTCAAGATGTTCAAACTATTTTAGCAGCTGATAAAGTTATTTTACCAGGTGTAGGAGAAGCGAGTTCGGCAATGAGAAAATTAAAAGACACACAATTAGATGTGCTAATCCCTACATTAAAGCAACCTGTTTTAGGTATCTGTTTGGGTATGCAACTCATGTGTAACTTTTCGGAAGAAGGTAATACCAAAGGCTTACAAATTTTTGACACCCAAGTAAAACGTTTTTCAAATACCGTAAAAGTACCTCAAATGGGTTGGAATACCATTTCATGCTTAAAAACAAATCTGTTTAATGATATAAAAGAAAATGAATACATGTACCTTGTTCATAGCTATTATGCCGAAAACTGTGATGAAGCTATTGCATTAACGGAATATGATTTGGTTTATGCATCAGCACTTCAAAAAGATAATTTTTATGGTGTTCAATTTCACCCAGAAAAAAGTAGTTGGGCAGGAGAGCAGGTATTGAAAAACTTTTTGGCGTTATAAAAAGCATATCAAAACAAGAGAAATTAATAATAGACTATTTATAAGTCGCATTGAAAAAATATAATTATGAGAATAATACCAGCCATTGATATTATTGGTGGAAAATGTGTTCGCCTCACAAAAGGTGATTATAATACAAAGAAAATATACAACGAAAACCCATTAGAAGTAGCCAAGCAATTTGAAGATTCAGGGATTGAATATTTACACCTTGTAGATTTGGATGGAGCCAAAGCGAGTCATGTAGTTAATTACAAAGTGCTTGAATTATTAGCATCCAAAACGAAATTGAAAATAGATTTTGGAGGTGGATTAAAAACCGATGACGATTTGCATGTAGCGTTTAATTCCGGAGCTAAACAAATAACAGGAGGAAGCATAGCTATTAAGAATACGGATACATTTACGGGTTGGATTAACACCTATGGTTCTGAAAAAATTATACTTGGAGCTGATTGTTACCCAACTGAAACAGGCGGAACCATTGCTGTAAGTGGTTGGCAAGAACAAAGTAATCAAGAAGTTATTCCGTTTATACAAGGGTATCAAAAAAAAGGCATTAGTTATGTGGTGTGTACGGATATTTCTAAAGATGGTATGCTAGAAGGTCCAGCTATAGCGCTTTATCAAAAAATTCTTGAGGCATGTACAAATAATAGCGCCAGACAATCTATTAAACTTATCGCTTCAGGAGGTGTTTCAAGTATAGATGATATCAGTGCATTGAAAGACATAGGATGCGAAGGTGTTATTATTGGAAAAGCGCTTTATGAAAACAACATTCAACTTAAAGATTTAG
The DNA here is from genome assembly GCA_965655805.1 of Flavobacteriaceae bacterium. Taxonomy (GTDB): domain Bacteria; phylum Bacteroidota; class Bacteroidia; order Flavobacteriales; family Flavobacteriaceae; genus Algorimicrobium. The sequence continues at coordinate 1,004 of CBFHJN010000166.1, read as the reverse complement.
AACGGTTTATTTAAATAACTATGCTTACAAAACGAATTATTCCGTGTTTGGATATTAAAAATGGACGCACGGTAAAAGGTGTTAACTTTGTTGATTTAAAAGATGCTGGTGATCCAGTTGTTCTGGCCAAAAAATATGCACAATCCGGTGCTGATGAATTGGTCTTTTTAGATATTTCAGCAACTTTGGAAGGTCGGAAAACCTTAATTGATATGGTTTTGCAAGTCGCAAAAGAAGTCAATATTCCGTTTACGGTTGGAGGAGGTGTCACGTCTGTTCCAGATGTAGATATTTTATTACAATCTGGTGCTGATAAAGTGGCTGTGAATTCAGCCGCAATTAAACGACCTGAATTAATTAAACAACTTTCTGAAAAATTTGGAAGTCAATGTGTCGTTGTTGCTATTGATGCGAAACAAATTAACGGTAATTGGAAAGTGCATTTGGCAGGAGGAACCATTCCTACCGAATTAGATTTGTTTGATTGGGCCAAAACGGTTGAAAATCTTGGTGCTGGTGAAATATTATTCACATCCATGGATCATGATGGCACTAAAAATGGGTTTGCAAATACGGCTTTGACTCGGTTAACATCGGAATTAAATATACCGATTATAGCTTCAGGTGGTGCCGGAACAACAGAGCATTTTATAGATACCTTTCAAAAAGGACAAGCTGATGCTGCTTTAGCTGCCAGTGTATTTCATTTTGGTGAAATAGATATTATAGATTTAAAACAAACATTACAACAACAAAATATACCAATACGCTTATCATGACAATCAATTTTAAAAAATACGAAAACGGATTAGTTCCTGCTATTATTCAAGATTATAGCACCAAATCAGTTTTAATGCTTGGTTATATGAACCAAGAAGCGCTAAATAAAACGCAAGAAACCAAACAGGTTACTTTTTTCAGTCGCTCTAAAAATCGCTTATGGACAAAAGGTGAAGAAAGTGGTAACGTTCTAAATTTAGTAGACATAAAAGTCGACTGTGATC
>CBFHJN010000165.1:0-6726 GCA_965655805.1 Flavobacteriaceae bacterium | reverse complement strand
ACCTTCTGGAAGGTTTGGTACTATAGTTCCAGCGGTTGCAGGAACAACGATATAACCGTCGGTATTTTTCTCATAAAAGGCACCACCATAGTAATAGTTATTCGTGGTTTCGTTAACCAACACTTCTTCTGCTTCTTTTGGTATTTCTGGTACTTGGGCTCCAACAGGTGCTTGAACAGCGACAAAACCATCATCTGTTTTTAAATAATAGGTGCCATTTTCGTAATGATATTCCTCGTCATTATCGTCATCATTGTCGTTTACTATAGCCACGACTATGGCGGTTGTTGCCAATGAGGTTACAAAGTAACCCCAAGGATGGTAGTATGAGCCCCAATAAAATGGTCTGTAAGGGTGATAATAGTAAGGTCTATGGCAATAATAGTTGTAACCACCATATCTATGAGGAGGTCTGTTATAACGTACTGAACTATTTCTTACACGTGTATTTTTAATATTAGTGTGTCTACTATTGTTAACATTTATATTTACATTATTGTTGCCAATATGAGTTTTGTTTCCTACCCGATTCTTGTTTTTGGTTTTGATATTTGAGGTTCTCTTATCGCGAGAACTTGTGTTTAATTTTGGTGCGTCTTTGCTTCCTTTACGGTTGCTGATTTTACTTTTATTCGTTGTTTTATTAGGAAGTCTAGTTGATGTTCCTTTATTTGGAGTTTTGGTGAAATTTCGACTTTTTGTTTTTGTATGTCCACCATTTATAGAGTGCGAAGGTGTTCTAGTTGTAGATGGTCTGGTTGCTTTTGATCTATTAGTTGGTCTACTTGCAGGCCTTGACATGGAATGTCCGCCACCTCTAGACATCGTGTGTCCTCCACGAGAAGCTCTATGTCCCATACGTTGTGCTTCAATAGATTGAAGAGGTGTTAATAAAGCCAAAAGGAAAACAAAGAGGGCTATCTTAAATTTGGAGTTTACTATATGTTGTATCATGATTGCTATGTTTAATTTAAATATGCTAATAATTACTTTTTTCTAAAATACTGATGAGTTTTGATTTGGGAGGTGGCGAAAACTCAAAAACCGCATTTGGTATTTCAGGATTTATCTTCCAACTTGTAAAATTAGCTTCATACTGCATATTGTTTTTGTCTTTTTGAATGATAACCATACGCTTTGGTAATGTATTCATTGTGCTTGATATCCATAATTGAACATTAGTATTCTTGTTAGTAGCCATGATATAAAAACAGGATTCTCCATCTACCATTTTTTGACCCAAATACTCTAAAGTGTCAAATTCCTCCATCATATCGTCAGTAAATGATGGATAAAAGAAATCGGCAGCAGGAAATCTGAAATCGAAACGCGTATGCATGCTGTCTATCATGGTGATAATATTATGAGGTGCTTCCAGTGTTACATAATTATTTTCAGCAAAGGAATAATAGGTCATATATTCGCCATTGTACCAAAACGCATGATCGCCTTGGTCACCTTGGGTTCGTGCAATCAATTTATCTGGTCCAACCATGGAAACCTCACTATGTTTGTAGTGTTTTTCAATGTTACTGCTGGCGTTGATTTTGTCAACTGAACTGTTCAATGAGAAACTGACTGATTGTAAATCTCCTATTACATCACTCATTTTATCTAATATAAAAATAGCGGTTGAATCTATTTGTTTTGTTTCTTGCGCATGACTCACGAGCGTTAAAGCGCAAAAGGTTAGAGCGAATAAATGTTTATTCATGGTTTAAAATTCTAATGGTTAATATTTGATAAATAACTTTTTATACTTAATAAATTGATTAATAGTGGTAAATAGCGAGTTACAAAATACAAAAAATTATTTCAATAAAAGATAGTGCTGTGTTACTATTGCATGTTCACTTGATACATTGTAATGCGCAATTAAAATAAATATAAGATTCTTCAATTGTTTAGGGTTAAAAACAAGAACGCACATTTGGTTAAATTACCACTCATTAATCCGGTTGGAATCCAACTTAATAAAAATAAATAGCAGAATGGTAAAACCCCAAAGTCCAGAGCCACCATAGCTAAAAAAAGGAAGCGGAATTCCAATAGTTGGTATCAATCCCATCACCATCCCTATGTTAATCATAAAATGGAAAAAGAGAATAGACGCCACACTATAGCCATAGACACGACTAAATTGTGATTTTTGAAGTTCCGCCAAATGTAACAGTCGCAATAACAAGAGTACAAAAACAATAACGACGCTTATGCTGCCTAAAAAGCCCCATTCTTCACCAACGGTACTAAAAATATAATCTGTGTGTTGTTCAGGTACAAATTTTCCAGTTGTTCTGGTACCTTCTAAATAACCTTTTCCTTTCAATCCCCCAGAACTGATGGCTTTTTCGGATTCGTATAAATTATAGAGAATATCCCGTTGCATTTTTTGAATTTTTACAGGGTCTTTTTCCAAACGCAACCATAAACTAATCCGATCTTGTTGATGTGGTTGCAGAATATTCTTATAAAAAAAGTTTATACCAAAGGTTATGATAATGGCTGCAAGAAGCATGGAAATGGGTTGTAATAATGATGGTTTCCGCTTTCGTAAAAAATGAAATATAAAAATGAAACTTGCCGAAGCTACTATAGCCAAAATAGGACCAAACTTTAAAGCGGCAATGGATATTAAAGCTAAAACAACTATAATGGAAAGATAAATCTTAGGTAATCCTTCGCGATATAAAACAAAGAAAAAGGAACTATATACAAGCGTACTACCAGCATCATTTTGTAGAAGGACCAGAATGGCTGGAATGGCAATAATGATGACTAAACGTATTTGGTCTTTAAAGGTTTGGATATTGGTATTTAAATCGCTTACATATTTCGCTACGGCTAAGGCTGTTGCGGCTTTAGCAAATTCACTTGGCTGAATGGTCATGCCACCGATTCCATACCAAGATGTGGCACCATTTACATTTTTACCAAATATAAATAATCCAACCAGTGACAAAATTCCAATTAGGTAAATAACACTTGAAAACCGTTCGTAAAATTTAGCTTCAATGGATAATATTAAAACAATAAGAAAAAACGTTAATATGATAAAAATAAGTTGTTTTCCATATGGTTGAGAAAAATCAAAATAATCAATGGTTTCGCCAATATGTGAAGCAGAAAGAATATTCATCCAACCAAAACCAACCAGCATCATGAATAAAACGATGGTAATCCAATCAAATTTAAAATATCTATTTGTGTCTCTTATCATTAAAACTTTAGTTGCTTGCGCTTAATTTGCTTTTTAATTTTTCCAGTTCTTCTTGAGGAATAGGTTGCAATGTGCTCTGTTTATTAATTTTGAATGGTTTACCAGAATACGGTTTTTGATATTCATTTTCCAGGCTGTAAGTTAAAATCCAGTCTTGCATATCGGTTCTGGTAATGGTTCCTTTTAAATATTTTTCGATCATTAAACTAGCAATTCGTCCTGCGTAGGTAGATCCATAATGTCCATTTTCCACAAAAACAGCTAATGCAATTTTAGGGTCATCTTTAGGTGCAAATGCTATAAATAGGGAATGGTCTGTAAGTTGGGTTCGGGTACCATCAATTATCGCGAAATTTTCGGCAGTTCCTGTTTTTCCGCAAATTTCTATACCAGGAATGCGCAAGCCTCTTGCGGTTCCGTTATCTTCATAAACATCAAATAAACCTTCCACAACGGGTTCAAAATATTTTTTATCAATGGTCGTGTAGTTGGCTGTTGTAAATTTGGAGTCTAATTCTTGACCTTCAATATGCTTAATAATATGAGGTGTGTAATAAAATCCACGATTAGCAATAGCAGCTGTCATATTTGCTAAATGAATGGGTGTTACTAAAATTTCTCCTTGACCAATGGCATTTGATATAATAGTAGTGGCGCCCCAATTAAAATCTGGATACCATTTATCGTAATAGTCACCATCTGGAATATTGCCTTTTTTGCCAATGGGTAAATCGGTGCCTAAATACTGACCGAGACCAAAACTCTTTACATGATTACTCCATATATCCATGGCTTTGTCAGCTTTTGGTAAAATATCTAAGCTTCGCCTAAATGCCGTGGCAAAATACGAGTTGCAAGATTTGGAAATGCCTTTAACTAAATCGCGATTTCCTCCACCACAATGGCAGCCCATTTTTCCGTTACGACCATAGTGGTAAACTCCAGAGCAAAACACATTAGTTTCAGGTGTAATGACACCTTCTTGTAATGCGGTGAGCGCAACAATAGCTTTAAATGGTGAGCCAGGTTCATGAACGCGTAAAAGGCCTTTATCAATTAGCGGTAAATGAATACTGTCATTATATAACTTGGTGTAATTTCTAGAGCGTTTTCTACCAACCAACATGTTTGGATCGTAGGATGGTGCTGAAATTAACGCCAAAATCTCGCCCGTTTTTGGTTCTAGTGCTACAATACCACCACGTTTGTTAGTCATAAGTAACTCGCCATATTCCTGCAATTTTTGATCTATGGTGATGGTGATGTCTTTTCCTTGTTTAGGAATGGTGTCTAAAGCCCCTTCTTGATACGGACCAATATCCCGATTAAATCTATCCTTCTGAATGAATTTAACGCCTTTTACACCACGTAATTCTTCTTCATAAGATAGCTCTACACCTTGTTTTCCTATTAAGTCACCCATAATATAATATGGATTTTTTTCAATCTGACTCGGTGTAGCTTCAGCAATGAAACCTAAAACATTGGCGCCAACGGTTGTTTGATAATCACGTAATAATCGTTTTTGTATGTAGAAACCTTCATATTTTCGCATTTTTTCCTGTAAAACAGCGTAATCCTCTTTAGATAGATGTGCTATAAATACGGAAGGTAATCTTGGCGAATAATTATATGCACGCTTATAAGTTTTAGCAAACTGTTCTTTAGTGATTTTTAACAGCGAACAAAATTCTAACGTATCTAATGGCTTTACTTCACGTGGAATAACCATCACGTCATAAGATGGTTGATTTCCTACTAAAAGTTCATTATTACGGTCGTAAACAAAGCCACGTTTTGGATAATCGTAAACTTTTCTTATTGCATTATCATTGAGTATATCGTGCGCATCAGCTGAATATACTTGAAGATAGAAGAGTCTTCCAATAAAGGTAAAGCCGACTATAATAATGATAAAAAAAAGTAAAAATTGTCGCATTAGGTTTTTCTACTGAATAAAATGGTTGCTATTAAACACAGTATAATAGTAAATATACTTGAGAATAACGTTTTTTGAAGCACCAAAATTATGTCTTTCAAATTAAAAATTTCTAATGCGAATAGAATAAAATGATGAATGACAATGAGAATAACGAAGTAGATAATTTTAGCACCAAAATCAACATTTTTAAATTTTATAGTATTGTGCTCGTAAACAGAACCGAAACAGAATTTAAGCACTACAGGTCTGATAAACGCAATGGTTAAAGTCGAAGCAGCATGAACGCCTCCTGAATCTAAAAAAATATCAATGGCTAGTCCTAAAGCAAAACTTAACAGTAAAAAGACCAAACGATTATTGTTTACAGGAAAAAGCAATATGAAAATAACATATAAGTACGGGTTTATGGTGCCCATAAAGTTAATATGGTTTAACACCAATACTTGTGCTAAAACCAGCACAATAAAAAGCGCGCTATATGTGACGGCGTTAATTTTCATTGGTTGATTTTAGGAGACTATTTATTTCTGTTTTATCCATATTTTCTATAATATAAACATACTCAATGTTTGTCATATCATTAAAAAGATGAACATCAATGGTGTAGAAATTCTCGGCAGCATCTAATTTAAAATTTTGAATGGTTCCAATTGGAATGCCTTTTGGGAAAATAACAGAGCGTCCAGATGTAACAATGGTATCACCTTTTTTTAAGGGTGCAATTTTTGAAATTTCATGTAATTGAATTATTTCAGGCGATTTGGTGTCCCAAACTAAAGACCCAAAATGATTGGTGTTTTTTAATTGCGCACTAATTTTGATGTTGGTGTTTAAAATGGATAAAACATTGGCAAACTTGTTACTGGTTTGATCTACAATACCTAAAATACCTTTGGACGTTATAACACCAAAATCTTGCTGAATGCTATCCCGTTTTCCTCGATTGATAAGCAAGACGTTATTTTTAGATGAATAACTATTTTTAATAACCAGTGCAGGTGTAAATTTAAACTGAACACCACTAAAAATGCTATCTGACTTAAAAATAGTTTTAACAGTATCATTTACAACATATGCAGCCGATTTTAAGCGTGCATTTTCCTCCTGTAAAAGTTGGTTTTGCGATTTTAAGTTAAAATAAATCGTAAAATCATTCACGGAATTATAAATACCACCCGTTATAAAATTAGCCGAATTTATAAATTTACTTCTATGATAGGAATGTGATTGTATGGTAAAAACAATAGAAATAAAAAGCAGCAAGAAATACAACAAAAATGTTTTGTTTCTTAAAAAGAATTTAATGATTTGTTGCATGATTTAGTATGCTATTTTATCAAGACGCTTTTAAACTTTGATAAACTTTTTAAGGTAATTCCTGTTCCACGAACAACGGCACGTAAAGGATCTTCAGCAATATAAACTGGTAAATCCGTTTTTTGCGACAAACGCTTGTCTAATCCGCGTAACATAGAGCCACCACCAGCTAAATATATACCAGTATTATAAATATCGGCAGCTAATTCTGGAGGTGTTTGAGATAAGGTTTCCATAACTGCATCTTCAA
>CBFHJN010000164.1:0-6749 GCA_965655805.1 Flavobacteriaceae bacterium | reverse complement strand
AATATTAACGGTAAATTCGCCATTGCGTTTTATAAACTCTTTAGTACCATCAACAGGATCAACAACCCAACAAGTTGACCAATTTTTTCTAACTGAATAATCTGTTTGTTTATTTTCTTCTGAAATGATAGGGATTTCGGTTGGAATTAAAAATGTATTAATAATATCATTCGCTTTTTTGTCTGCTTCCGTTAAAGGCGATTTATCATCCTTAATCTCAACGGAAAATGCCGTATCATAAACATCCATAATAACTTTTCCAGCTTGAAGTGAAGCCTCAATTGCTATTCTTAATTCACTCACTATCATTTATTTTAATAATTTTGTATGCAAAACTAAACAATTTAAATAATTGAAGCATGTAACCCAACATTAATTTAAATTTAAACTATAAATTTGCCGAAGACAAAATCAGATTTTTTGAAACAAAAAAATATCTTATACTTATTGGGTTCAGGACGAAGCGGCACCACACTTTTAGCTACAATTCTGAATAGCACTAATACCATTTCTACATCGGGAGAATTACATCAGTTTTATACTTATTTGTTAGATAAATCTGAGTGTTCTTGTGGTGTGATTGTAAACGAATGTGAGTTTTGGAATTTGGTAATTAACGATATGACCTTAACTCCTGAAGAAATTCAAGTTTACGCAAAAAAGCAAAATAATGAAGAAGGTCACCGCTATATTCCCTCTATACTATTAGGAAGAAAAGCAAGTTCAGATTATATCCTTTCGCAAGAAAAATTATTTAATGCTATTTCAAATCACACTAATAAGCACTGGATTTTAGATTCTTCAAAATATATTGGACGCTTTTTATTGTTGAATCAAATTTCAAGTTTTAAACTAAAAGGTATTTATGTGGTTAGAGATGTTAGAGGCGTTATAAATTCCTTTAATAAGAAGGTTCAAACACCAAGAAAACCAATCAGTACCATTTTATACTATTTGTTAACCAATTTCTTCGGGCAATTGGTTTGTTGGACGAATAAGGATGTTATAAAGGTAAAATATGAAGATTTTATAGATAATCCTCATAAACACATACAACGTATTTATAAAAACCTATTAGGTCAGATCCGTGATGAGGATACACTAACTGATGTTTTTGAAATGCCGCACATTATTGGTGGAAATAGATTAAAAAGTAGTAAAACCATTAAGATTAAAAAAGATACAGCTTGGAAAACAACCATTTCCAGACCAAAACAAATTCTGTATTATTTATTGTGTTTACCTTTTATGCTTCTAAACCGCTATAAACTATAATTTATGAAAATTTATATTACCCTAGATTATGAATTATTTTTTGGCTCGCAAAGTGGTGGCATAGATGATTGTATTATTAATCCAACAAATGAACTTCTAAAAATTGCAGATCAGTATCAAGTAAAAATTGTATTTTTTGTGGATGTTGGATACCTTGATAAGTTAAATGAGTTTAAAGAAAAATATCCAGAACTACAGGAAGATTACAATAAGATAACGACTCAAGTTAGGGAGCTTTCAGAAAATGGTCATGGTATAGAACTACACATTCATCCACATTGGGAAAACACTATTTACGATGGCGAAAAATGGGTGTTTGATACAACGCAATACAAACTTCAAGATTTTACAAAAGAAGAAGCTTATGCTATTGTTATCAAATACACGACACTTTTAAACAGCCTTTCTGGTAAAAAAGCCATTGCCTATAGAGCTGGAGGTTGGAGTGCACAACCTTTTTCCCATATTTCACAAGCTTTAAAAGATGCTGGAATACAAATAGACAGTACAACGTATCCTAAAGGTTTTCACGAATCCAAACACCAAGCTTACAATTTTAGAAACGTGGCGCAATATAAAACAGAATACAGATTTGAAAATGATTTAACAGTTGAAGAACCAAACGGTTACTTCACGGAATATCCTATAAGCTCTTATAAATTAAGTCCAGTTTTCTTTTGGAAATTTGCTTTAGAAAAAATTAAAAAGAACAAAAAACATGTTTCCTTTGGTAATGGTTCAGCCATTTCTAAACCGAAAACAGAAATATTAAAATTAATGACACGATTCTCAAATAGTGTGGTGTCCATTGATGGTTATAAAGCATCGTATATTCAGAAAGCTTTTAAGAAATATATTAAAAACACGGATAATAAAGGACACTTTGTGCTCATTGGACATCCGAAAGCGTTTACACCTTACTCATTAAATGAAACCAAAAAATTTATTGAAAGTGCATATCAAAATCATGAGTTCACCATTTTTAAGAAATAGTAGTTCTATTTTTTTATGCGTTCTTTAAACACCAAGTATAAAAATTTAGAATTCCCAACTAAATAGCGCTTCCACATACGTTTGGGCTCTTGAGCAAATCTGTAGAACCATTCCAAACCATAGTTTTGCATCCATAAAGGTGCTCTTTTTACAAGGCCTGAAACCACATCAAAACTGCCACCTACTCCCATGGTAAAACTAACTTTGGTTAAGTGCTCTTGGTTTTGGTATAAGAAATTTTCTTTTTTAGGCGAACTAATGGCTACAAATAATAATTGCGCTTCACTAGCTTCTATATCTTTGGCTATTTCTGGTTCTTCTTCTTTTGAAAAATAACCGTTTCTGTAACCAGCAATTAAGTCTTTGCTATATTTTTCAGTATAATGATGGACAACTTTCGAGACAATTTCTTCTTTAGCACCTAAAAAATAAACCTTGTACTTTTTTTTATGAGCTAATGCAATCAAGTTCTCCATTAAATCAATACCTGCAACGCGCTCTTTCAAAGGTTTTCCTAAAACTTTAGCTGCCCAAACTACAGCCATACCATCTGCGTTAATAACATCGCAATTATTAACACTTTCACGTAATTCCGAATCGGACTGCATGGCTACAATTTTACCTGCATTCACCACAACATGCTGCAGTCTATTTCCAGATGAGATAGATTCATTAATCAGCATTACGGTTTCTTGCATGGTTAAATTATCAACCTGTGTATTCAGAAACTTGACTCTTGAAGACATACTTCTTATTCTATTAAAAAAGGATTATCCAAAATAAGAATAATCCTTGGCTATTTATTTAAATTATGACATTAAGACATGGCGTTACAAAAATCTAAAACCACTTTATTGGGCTCCAATTTCAAGGTTTTAAACTCATTATGAGCCACTAAAAACACAACAATATCCGCTTTTTCAGCAGCATCTTTATAATCCGTTATTTTAAATACGTTGTGTTCTTCAATATTAGGTTCTACAATAAAATACTCTTCATTATTCGCATTTTGAAGGACTTTTTGAGCAATATATTTTGCTGGCGATTCTCTTAAATCATCAATATTAGGTTTAAACGCTAATCCCATTAATGCAATACTTGGTTTTCTGTTATTTTTTAATTCAAACTCTAATTTAGCAGTCTGCACTTTTTCAGCACACCAAAAGGATTTGTAGTTATTAATCTCTCGCGCTTTTCCTATAATTTGAGATTCCATAGGATATTCAGCGACTATAAAATACGGATCAACAGCTATGCAATGACCACCAACACCACAACCAGGTTGTAAAATATTAACTCTTGGGTGTTTATTTGCTAACGCAATCAATTCCCAAACATTTATATCTGCTTTATCACAAATAAGCGATAATTCATTCGCAAACGCAATCTGTACGTCACGTGATGAGTTTTCAACCAATTTGCACATTTCAGCAGTTCGCGCGTTGGTTTTGTGTAAATCGCCTTCAATAAAATCACGATAAAAATTGACGGCTTTTTCAGTCGATTTGTCATCCACACCACCTATCACGCGATCATTATGAACCAATTCATACATCACGTTTCCTGGCAATACGCGTTCTGGACAATAGGCAATATTAATTTTCCCTTCTAATTCTGGTCTTTCAGAATAAATAAGGTGCATCATTTTTTCCGTTGTTCCTACTGGTGATGTGGATTCAATAATATATAAATCGTCTTCTTTTAATAACGGTAAAACAGCTTTTGTTGCTGCTTCAACAAAGGAAATATCTGGTTCATTTTTAGCCTTAAAAGGTGTTGGAACAACAATTAAATAGGTGTTTGCTTCAACTGGTGTCGTTGCCGCTTTTAAATAGCCATTTGCTACAGCTTCAGCTACAGCAGTATCCAATTCTGGTTCAACAATATGAATTTTTCCAGCGTTAATAGTTTCAACGACTTTCGGGTTGATATCGACACCATGAACGTACGTTTTGTTTTTTGCAATTAAAGCTGCGGTTGGTAGGCCTATATAACCTAAACCAATCATGACCACACTGGGATTTTTACTCATAATTATAACTTTGAAATAAATTCAACAATTCGTTGACAAGCCAAACCATCTCCATACGGATTATGCAATTTGCTCATTTTTGAATACGCATCGTTATCCTGTAATAAACGAGTGGCTTCTGTTACTATTTTATTGGTATTTGTACCCACTAAAAGTACCGTTCCTGCCTCTACGGCTTCTGGTCTTTCAGTGGTATCTCTCATAACCAATACAGGTTTTCCTAGACTTGGTGCTTCTTCTTGGACCCCTCCACTATCTGTAATGATAAGAAATGATTGACTCATGAGCCACACAAATGATGGGTATGAAAGTGGCGCTATTAATTGAATATTATCAATGCCCTCTAAAAGTTCATAAACAGGTTTTTGAACTTTTGGGTTTAAATGAACAGGATAAATAATTTGAACATCCGGATTTTCCAATGCAATTTGCTTTAAAGCAGAGCAAATATTTATAAATCCTTGTCCATGGTTTTCCCGTCTGTGGCCTGTAACTAAAATTAACTTTTTAGAAGCGTCTACAAGCGTTCTCAACGTATTTACCTCATCATCTGAATAGGATTCGGAAGTAACTTTATAAGAGCTATATTCAAGGGCATCTATTACCGTATTACCAGTAACTAAAATAGAGGATTCCTTAATATTTTCGTTTAAAAGATTTTGTTTTGAAGTGGTTGTAGGTGCAAAATGATAATCTGAAACAGAACCTGCTATGCTTCTATTTATTTCTTCAGGAAAAGGAGAACGTTTGTTAAAGGTTCTTAAACCAGCCTCTACATGACAAACTTTAGCACCCGAATAAAAAGCGGCAATACTAGCTGCCATAGTCGTTGTGGTATCGCCATGAACATACACGTAATCTGGTTTAAATTCTTCTAAAACAGGTTTTAAACTAGTAATAATATCAGCCGTTAAGGTGTATAAATTTTGATTTGGCTTCATTAAGTCTAAATCATAATCTGGTGCAATTTCAAAAAAGGATAAAACCTGATCTAACATTTCCCTGTGTTGTGCTGTAATGCACACTCTAGTTTCAAAAACATCCGATTTTTTTAGAAACTCTTTCACTAAAGGCGCCATTTTTATGGCTTCAGGACGCGTGCCAAAAATGATTAGGTTTTTCTTCATTCAATAATAAATTATGCAATTTAATAGCGTACTACAAGCAGCAAAAATACCATAATAATTTGTTTATCCAATTTTACCGTGTGAAGAATATATTTGAAAAACAGGATACTAACTATTCTGTAAACAGATTTTTAGACTAGCAAGGACTGATTTTTCTTTTATTCCTGAATTTTGAAGCATTTTTGATGAAGATAGCACGGAATATAGTGGTCTTTTAGCTGGAGTGGGATAACCTGCGGTTGGTATGGGTTTCACTAAAATCTTAATTTTTGAAAAATTAAAAATAGCTTTTGCAAATTCATACCAGCTTAATGCACCTTGATTACAGTAATGATATAAGCCGAATTGAAAATTTTTACTGTTAATAATTTTTAAAATAATTTCAGCTAAATCTTTAGCATAAGTTGGACTACCTATTTGATCGTTTACAACGTTTATTTCATCTCTTTCAGCACCTAAACGTAACATGGTTTTCACAAAATTATTGCCATGTTCAGAATATAACCAAGACGTTCTAATAATGAAAAATTGCTTTAAAATAGATTGAATATGTGTTTCACCCTCTAACTTGGATGCGCCATAAACATTAAGTGGATTTGGTACGTCTGTTTCTAAATAAGGCTCACGTTTAGATCCATCAAAAACGAAATCAGTTGAAATATGAATTAAAATAACACCATGCTTTTTACAAGCTTCTGCTAAATTTTTAACACCTACTGAATTAATTAAGAATGCCTGTTCCTTTTCTTCTTCAGCTTTATCAACAGCTGTGTAAGCTGCGCAGTTTATACAATACGTAAAGTTATCAGATTGAAAATAAGCTTCAACTTGTTCTTGATTTGAAATATTTAAAGATGTTTTAGTAGAAAATGTAAAATTGACATTATCATTTTTTTTCTCTTTACTTAAAGCCAAAATAGACTTACCAAGCTGACCATTTGAACCTGTGACTAACACTTGTGTTTTCATTTGAAAAAAGCTTCAAATGTTGGTAGAATTTTATCTTTATCAGATAAAAGCAATTCGTGTTCTGGTAGTTGCCAATCAATATTTAAGTTTGAATCATTATAAATAATTCCAGCTTCGGATTCCTTATTGTAATAATTATCACATTTATAGGCAAAAATGGCCGTGTCACTCAACACCACAAAACCATGCGCAAAGCCACGTGGTAAAAAAAATTGCTTTTTATTATGTTCTGTTAACTCTAAAGTTTGAACCTGACCAAATGTAGGCGAATCTGGTCTGACATCAACCGCAATATCTAAAACACGTCCTTTTATAACACGAACGAGTTTAGCTTGAGCAAATTTACCAGTTTG
>CBFHJN010000163.1:0-6785 GCA_965655805.1 Flavobacteriaceae bacterium | reverse complement strand
TTGAAAGCGGCTTAACAGATGCTATATCAGGTGTTTGGACTACAGTCAATAATTCAACAGGTGGTACACCAGCCAATGCTGCTTGGACGATTAGGCCTGATTCTTATGCCGCTTTTATTTATACTTTCAACTCCAATGACAACTCAAATTTTATACTTTCCGATAGCGATGATCAAGGTTCTGGAAGTAACACGAACACAGAACTTATTTCACCAGTGTTTTCATTGGAATTTTTTACTAGTGCATCCATAAGCTATTATTACCATTACAATGATTTTGGTAGCACAGATAATGCGCGAGTAGAAATATCAATCGACGGAGGAACAACATGGGAAATTGCAACACCTTTGAGACAATACACCACTGATCAAGGTGATAGCGATAACTTTATTCAAGACACAATTGATTTAGCTGCTTATTTGGGGCAAACCACATTACAAATCCGCTTTAAATACACAGCTTCTTGGGATATATTTTGGGCAATAGACAATATTAATTTAGAAGGCGAAATAAATACACCTTCAAGCACTATAACATGGGCTCCAACAAATGGACTATTTACAGACGCTTCACTAACCACGCCTTATAATGGAGACCCAGCCACAACAGTTTATGCTGCGCCAAATGGCACTCAAATGTACACTGTTACTGCAGAAGGCTACAACGGATGTACAAAAACTGACACGGTTACTATATCTCGAAACGCTAAAGTCTGGAACGGATCACAAAGTACAGATTGGTACGATGATGATAATTGGACACCTACTGGTATTCCTACAAATCAAAATTGCGTGGTTATTCCAGATATAGCTACCACTTTTAACCGCTCACCAATTGTGATAGGAACAACACCTATTCCGCCTCCACCAGGACTTGGAAGGTCGTTACTTGTAGAAGATGATGGTTATGTTGAATTAATGCAGTTTTCTAACTTAATGATAACAGACGCCATTGATGTTGAAACAGACGGAAAAGTCATTTTAAGAAATGGCTCAAACCTCATTCAAATTACAAATACAGGTATTACGAATACTGGAGATATTCAAATGCAACGAACCGTTACAAGCTTAAATCCGCAAGACTACGTATATTGGTCATCTCCAGTAAATAATTTTGGCGTTACAAATGTTTCTCCAGGCTCAAATTTAATTTATAACTGGGTACCTACTACAGGAAACATCTATGGTAATTGGCAAGCCACAACCGAGGTTATGCAACCTGGAAAAGGCTATATTATTCGTGGCGTTTCAGGAACAAACCCAGAGACTGCTCCAGCAACGAACACAGTAGAATTTAGAGGGGTCCCACGTAATGGTGCCTATACAAGACAAATTGTTCGTGGAAATTATACAGGTGGAAATTATCCTGGCGCTGGAAATGTTGATGCAACCGAATTGGATGATAATTGGAACCTGATAGGAAACCCATATCCTTCAGCAATTTCTGCGGATGCATTTATTGCACAAAATGCAGGTATTCTAGATGACACACCCGATCCAAACACGCCTGCAATTTTTGGGACGGTTTATTTATGGCGTCATCAAACAGCTCCAAGTTCAGCTACCGATCCTTTCTACGAGGATTTCGTATATAATTACAACCCTAACGACTATATCGGATATAATAGTACGGGTTCAAATCCATTTGGATTTAATGGCAATATTGGTGCTGGACAAGCATTCTTTGTTCTTATGGATCACACGGCCCCAACCCCTTCCAACGTGAACTTTAATAACGATATGCGTTTTGACTCTGGATTTGCGCCTTTTAACAATAATGAATTTTATAGAAATAGTGAAAACGCCAATCGCAACACTTTAGAAAAACACCGAATCTGGCTCGATTTAATTGCACCCAACAATCGTGCTAATTCAATTTTAGTGGGCTATATTGAAAATGCCACGAACGACATAGACCGCCTATTTGATGGACACGAATTGAGTGAAACCAGCAATCGTTTCTACTCATTAGTCAATACGGAAGAAATGGCTATTCAAGGACGAGCACTTCCATTTGCTGACACAGACAGAGTGCCATTAGGTATTGAAATTGCTTCATCAGGGAATTATACTATTGCTTTAAACACCATTGATGGATTATTTAATGAAACTAACCAAACTATCTTTATTGAAGATACTTATATAAACCGTATTCATAACGTGCGTATTTCACCATATAGTTTTAATAGCGAAGCTGGTATATTTAATGACCGTTTCATTTTACGTTACACGGATAATTCGTTGTCAGTTGATGAATATAACACGAATTCTGGGCTAACTATTACAGCGCCTAATAGTAGTTATATAAAAGTGTCATCTAAAAACAGCAGCATTAAATCGGTTTTTGTTTATGATATGCTCGGGCGTGAATTGATTCAGAAACTAAACATTAATTCACAAGAATTAATACTAGATAATTTAAGTTTTTCTAATGGCGCCTATATAGTTAAAGCTATTTCAACTAACAATATCACAACGATTGAGAAAGTAGTCTTGAAACGCTAGCTTTTAAAATAATTTTTAAAATTCCAAAACGGCCTTGATTGTAAATAATTAAGGTCGTTTTCATGTATGTAAGCTTCGCGTTCAAAAGAAATATTTCGGTAAGCCAGATGCCACGATTTATATTGAAAAAAACGAATTACAAACTCTATTCCATACCAAATAAAAAAAGGCAACACAAGCAATTGCAGTTGTTGTTGAATATGAATACGCTCGTGATTTACTAAAAAAACATCTTCTTTAAGAAGTTTGTATTTGAGAAAAATAAAAGGCCATATCGTTAATCCTAAAAAACGTTTGGGAACTATATATTTTGACACAATAATCATGATAAGCAACTTTTAAAAATCCATTCAATTTACATTATATTTGTAAAATGAAAAAAATAATTCCGATCGAGGAAGGCGATTTTTACTGGACACCTGAAGGGTATCGTTGCTTTACAGAACAATATCATTTAAAACGTGGATATTGCTGCGAAAGCGGTTGCAGACATTGCCCTTACGGTTTTAATAAGAAAAAACAATAATCATCCGAAAATGACATTTCAAGAACATATTTTACAAGGTATTCCAACTATTTTACCAGAACCTAAAGCTTACGATTCCGAAATTAATCATGCGCCAAAACGGAAGGCTATTCTAACTAAAGAAGAGGAAAAATTAGCACTTCGAAATGCTTTACGCTATTTTGATTCAAAACATCACGAAACGCTGCTACATGAATTCAAAAGCGAATTGGAAGCATACGGTAGAATTTACATGTACCGTTTACGTCCAGATTACAAAATGTTTGCGCGACCGATTGATGAATATCCCGCAAAAACAAAGCAAGCGGCAGCTATTATGCTCATGATTCAGAATAATTTGGATTATGCCGTCGCACAACATCCACACGAATTGATTACCTATGGCGGAAACGGTGGTGTGTTTTCCAATTGGGCACAGTACTTACTAACTATGAAATATCTGGCGGAAATGACCGATGAGCAAACCCTTGTTATGTATTCTGGACATCCTATGGGTTTATTTCCATCGCATAAAGATGCACCTCGCGTAGTTGCAACTAATGGTATGATGATACCTAATTACTCAAAACCTGACGATTGGGAAAAATTCAATGCACTTGGTGTTACACAATATGGACAAATGACGGCTGGAAGTTATATGTATATCGGTCCACAAGGTATTGTTCATGGCACGACTATAACAGTTTTAAATGGTTTTAGAAAGATTAACAAATCACCAAAAGGCAATCTTTTTGTTACGTCTGGATTAGGTGGTATGAGTGGTGCGCAACCTAAAGCAGGAAATATTGCAGGTTGTATAACCGTTTGTGCTGAAGTAAATCCAAAAATAACTCAGGTCCGTTTAGATCAAGGTTGGATTGATGAAAAAATAACTGATTTAAATAAATTAGTAGAACGTGTTGAACAGGCTAAAAAAGCTAAAGAAACTATTTCTATTGCATATTTAGGAAATATCGTTGATGTCTGGGAGAAATTTGATGAAGCCCAAATTCAAGTTGATTTAGGTAGTGACCAAACCTCCTTGCATAACCCCTGGGCTGGCGGTTATTACCCTGTAGACATGAGCTTCGAGGAGGCGAATGAATTAATGGCGAATAGCCCTAAATTATTTAAAGAAAAAGTCCAAGAAACATTACGTCGTCATGCTAATGCCATCAACAAGCATACAGCAAAAGGCACGTATTTCTTTGATTATGGAAATGCATTTTTATTAGAAGCATCGCGAGCTGGAGCAGATGTTATGTCTGACAACCCAACTCATGGTCGCGAATTTAAATACCCTAGTTATGTTCAAGATATTATGGGACCTATGTGTTTTGATTATGGGTTTGGACCATTCCGTTGGGTTTGCGCATCAGGAAAACCTGAAGATTTAGCAAAAACAGATGCTATAGCTTGCCAGGTTTTAGAAGAAATCAAAAAGAACTCACCTACAGAAATTCAGCAACAAATGGCTGATAACATTCAATGGATTAAAGGGGCTCAAGAAAATAAATTGGTCGTAGGTTCGCAAGCCAGAATATTATATGCCGATGCGGAAGGCAGAATGAAAATAGCACAAGCATTTAATACTGCGATTGCCAAAGGCGAAATTGGACAAATTATTTTAGGTCGTGATCATCATGATGTTTCTGGAACTGATTCACCGTATCGTGAAACTAGTAATATTTATGATGGCTCCCGTTTTACAGCAGATATGGCTATTCAAAATGTTATTGGTGATAGTTTCCGTGGTGCAACGTGGGTAAGCATTCATAACGGTGGCGGTGTTGGCTGGGGCGAAGTTATAAATGGTGGTTTTGGTATGGTTCTTGATGGTAGTAATGATGCTGAAAGACGTTTAAAATCTATGCTTTTTTGGGATGTAAACAACGGTATTTCTCGAAGAAGTTGGGCTCGAAATGACGAGGCCATTTTTGCAATTAAACGCGCTATGAAAGCAGAACCAAATTTAAAGGTAACCATTCCCAATTTGGTTAATGACAATTTATTTGATTCGTTTTAACCTAAAAACTTACAACATGAAAAAAACATTATTTACATCCGTCTTGGCTATTGTTTTAATGGCCACATTAACGTCTTGCAGTTCGGTACAAGTAGTTGCAGATTACGACAAGCAAGTAAACTTTGACAACTATAAAACATTTGCTTTTTATAAACCAGGAATTGATAAAGCTGAAATTAATGATTTGGATAAGCGTCGTATTTTGCGTGCTATTGAAAATGAATTAACTGCAAAAGGTTTTACAAAGTCAGAAAATCCTGATTTACTTGTGAGTATTATTGCATCATCTCGTGAAAAAATAGACGTTTATAATAACTACTATGGTGGTTATGGCTGGGGCTGGGGTTGGAATCCATACTACTATGGAAACTACAATAACGTTTCAACATCTACCGAAGGCGCTTTATATATAGATTTGATTGATGCCAAGAAAAAAGAATTAGTCTGGCAAGGTCAAGGCGTCGGTTATCTAAATAATGCCACAACCGATAAAAAGGAAGAACGAATTAAAGAATTTGTAACCAATATAATGGCTGTTTACCCACCACAAGTTAAAAACTAATAAGCACAAAAAAGCGACTTTAAAATTAAAGTCGCTTTTTTTATATATCAAATTTAAAATGCTATTCTATTTTTTAACTTCTAAACTCTTCAAATAAGTGGCATACTGTCCAGAGGTTAAAATCTTTTTAAAACCTTCCTGAACACGTTTATCAACAGTTCTTATTCCTTCTTGTCTGAATTTATCTGAAACATCCTTTTTCTTTAATTCACCCATATTTTGTTCAGCATCTACTAAAACTTTAAATATATCACCTTGCTGATCACCTGTTAGAGATACAAGTTGGTGTAATTCATAGGTTTTTTGCTTTGCTATGGCCTCTGGGCTTTGTTGTCTTTCTGAAGTTTGAGCAGAAGCGAATTGCATGCCAACAAAAAACAATGCAACAAAACTAAATAGTGAAATGTATTTTTTCATAATAAGTAAACTAATTTTCATGATTAATAAGGGTTAAATATACAAAATTTATTTATTGAAAGTATTTATTTAATCTAAAAAAAGAAATATTACAACTTGATTTATGAGTAAAAAACATGGGAAAAACAAATATTAACGTAAAACTATTCCTTAAAAAACATTTGAAAACCAATTTATTAAACTATCTTTGCAGCTTAATTAAATAAATTATTATTATGAGTACTGGTACAGTAAAATTTTTTAATGACTCTAAAGGTTTTGGATTCATCACAGAAGAAGGAAACAACAAAGAGCATTTCGTACACATTTCTGGCTTAATTGACGAAGTAAGAGAAGGTGACCAAGTTGAATTCGATTTAACAGAAGGTAAAAAAGGATTAAACGCGATTAACGTAAAAGTTATCTAAATTATATACTTTTAAAACTTTATTAAAAAAGCCTATCATTTTGATAGGCTTTTTTGCGTTTTAGTAGTTCAGTAAATCTTCAATTTTATTCCTTATTTTTTCAGTTGAAGGAATCATGGTTTCTTCAAGCGTTGAATTTAAAGGAATGGCAGGCATATTCTCACTACCAATAGTCATTACAGGCGCATCTAAAAACCGGAAACATACTTCTTGAATTTTTCCAGATAAAGCACGTGCAAAACTATTATTACTAGGCTCTTCAGTAACGACCAAACATTTTCCTGTTTTCTTAACGGACTTCATGATGGTTTCCTCATCTAATGGGAACAACGTACGTAAATCTATAACCTCAATTTGGTTTTTC
>CBFHJN010000162.1:0-7022 GCA_965655805.1 Flavobacteriaceae bacterium | reverse complement strand
GTTCGCATTTTTAGAAGCCTGTCCGACTTCTGTTTTTGTTAACAGGATATCTTTTGTGAAATACAAGGTGCTTATTAAAAATGTTCCTAAACCGATAGCAACCACCAAAACAACCGTTTGATTATTAGGTCTGAACAGGTTTAATAAACTTTGGCGTGCTGTAAAACGCCACTGCTTTGGAAAAAACCGTTTGATTGTTTTTATAAAACCCAATGCTACGAGGGCCAACATGGTAAAGGTGCATACCGTTGCTATAACAAAAACCAAAGCATATACTGCATCTTTTATCAACCAAAGGGAAAATAAAAACAGGAATACTAAAATGGCACTGAATACCAAAAAGCGGATGTTTCGTGGTTCTTGGGATGCTTTTTCATCTACTCGTAAAACGTCTAAAGGCGATACGTACCAGGTGCGCAGCAATGGTAAAAGGGCAAAAAGTACGGACATAAACAACCCTAGAAAGATACCGATTACTATTGGTTGGACTGAAATGGAAATTTCTAACGCAAAGGGTAGAAAATCTTTTAGGAGATATGGAAATATAGATTGCAAAACCACGCCTATTAACGAACCTATGGCACCACCAATGATTCCGATACCTGCAATTTGAATCAAGAAAATGAGGAAACTCTGGATTCTAGATGCTCCCATACATTTTAAAATAGCGATGGGTTTTAATTTTTCTTTAATATAAATATGTACGGAACTGGCAATGCCTATACAGCCCAATAATAAGGCAATAAAAGCGGCTAAATTTAAGAACTTGCCCACGTTATCATAGCGTTTGCCTAGCCGTCTGGTTGTGCTGGTATGGGTATCTAAATCCGCATTTTCTAAATCGAGCATGGGCTCCAGCTGATTTTCTAATCGGTTTAAATTTAAGGTGTCTGAAGCTTTATAGTAAAACTGGTATTCCTTACGGCTTCCGAATTGTAATAAATTGGTTGCTTCAATAAATCGATACGGAATAACAACAGGAGGTGCTACCGAACTGGAGACAGCTGAATTGCCTGGCATGGATTTTAAAGCACCGGAAATGGGTACTGTTAACTCCCCTATTTTAATGGAATCGCCTGGTTTGATGTTGAATTGAAGCATTAAAGTTGCATCAACCAAAGCTCCACCTGACGCTTGGTAACTTCCTGAAGATGATTCTGGTACCGCATTAATTTTTCCATAAAACGGAAAGGCACCATTTAAGCCTTGTACCTTAACTAATTTGGTACCACCATTTTTTGGAAAGGCAATCATGGATACAAAATTGACTTCAGAGGCATCGGGTTTTAAGGAATCGATTATAGCTTGTGCACGTTCGGTTGGGATTTGTTTGGAATCGATAATATAATCGGCTCCCATGAGGGTTTTTGATTGGCGCTGGATATTATCTTTTAAATTGGTGCTAAACAGTTGGATGGATACCACTGCAGCAATACCCAAAATAATGGATGCTATAAATAAGAGCAGGCGGACTTTGCTAGCTTTGGCATCTCGCCATGCCATTTTAAACAGCCAAGCTATTTGTAGGTTTTTGTTGGCGTTTTTCACAGTGCAGATGTTAATTGGTTGGTTTCTATTTTTCCGCCCTTCAGTTTTAAAATTTGTTGGGTACGGTTGGCCAGCTCCAAATCATGCGTGATGATAACTAAAGTAGTGCCGTTTTCCTTATTCAATTCGAACAAGGCTTGGATGACCTTTTCACCGGTTTCTTCATCTAAATTTCCCGTTGGCTCATCAGCAAACAGAATAACTGGCGCATTGGCAAAGGCTCTGGCTAAGGCGACACGTTGTTGTTCGCCACCAGACAATTGCGATGGGTAATGATGAACCCGATCACCTAAACCTACTTTTTCTAGTAAACTTCTGCTTTTTTTGGTGGCTTCTTTTGAACCCTGTAATTCCAGAGGTACACTCACGTTTTCAAGAGCTGTTAAGGTTGGTAACAATTGAAAATTCTGAAAAATAAAACCCACTTCTTTATTGCGCAATTGTGCACGTTCATCTTCGTTTAAGGCACTTAAATCCTGTCCGCATAACTCCACCGAACCAGCATTGGGTTCATCTAATCCAGCACAAAGCCCAAGCAAGGTGGTCTTTCCGCTTCCCGATGGACCGACAATGGAAAATGTTTGTCCTTTTTCAACTTCAAAAGAAATATCATGTAAAACCGTTAATTGTTTGTTACCACTGGTATATGTCTTTTCCAAACCAGTTATCTTTAATATCTTTGACATGTACATGTTAATTTAAATACCAACTTATGTTGAAGGCTCAAAATAATCAATTGCTATCTAATCTACCAACCTTAACTGCACATAAACTCATAAAGTTTTGTTATTTTATGCTGGTGATGCTTGTGTACTCTTGTGGCGATTCTAAAACCGAAAATCCGACTGAAACTAAACCGTCTGCCGAACAAACTGAAACAACCGCTGCACCAGAAACGAAAACCAAAACCATTTTGTTTTTTGGCGATAGTATAACTGCTGGCTATGGACTTGATGATACCAACGATGCCTTTCCTGGACTTTTGCAAAAACGAATGGATTCCTTACAATTAGATTATACCGTTATTAATTCTGGTGTGAGTGGCGAAACCACTGCTGGTGGGAAAAGTCGCATTGATTGGGTGATTAACCAAAAACCAACCATCTTTATATTAGAACTTGGTGCTAACGACGGTTTACGTGGTGTTCCGCTGACTGAAACCAAGGCCAATTTGCAAGCTATTATAGATGTGGTTCGGGAGAAAAGCCCTGAAACCACGATTGTTCTTGCTGGTATGCAATTACCACCAAATATGGGACAAGATTACACCACAGCATTTAGACAGCTTTTTGCTGATTTAGCGCAAACCAATAATATAGAATTTATTCCATTTATTTTAAAGGATGTTGGTGGTATAGCTTCATTAAATCAGCGTGATGGGATTCACCCAAATGTGGCAGGCCATAAAATATTAGCCAACACCGTTTGGGAAACTCTGAAACCGTTGGTATTGCCTTAAGAAACGTATGTTTGTTTCAATTAATCTAAAACAATAACCTTACTTTTTAGCACCCATTTTCCGTTGACTTCTTGGCTATTGGTAACGGTTATTTTATTAGGTCCCGTTTTTTTGAAGACATCAATCAGTTTCAGGTTTTTATGAACCGTAGTATTAATAACGATGGGATCTGTAAGTAATTCTCCAGTGATAGCGTTAAAAACATAAAGACTTTTGGTGGTAGGTTTAAAATCCCAGAAACCAATCTCGTCCGCTTCATCGCTGTTTAAATCTTGTAGATTTTCTAATTGTGATTTGTAAACGTCTTTAATTGTGATAGGTTTTAGGTTTTTGTTGCTGAAGGTAATGACACTGTTGCAGCCGCCTTTACAAGTAACTTCATTGCTGTTTTCTTCCGACACCCTTATTTCTGGACTTATAACAGAAGCATAATCTGATAAACCATCGCCATTGAAATCGCCAAACACTTGTCTGTTTTTGTTTAGAAAATCTATGTTTTCACGATTACTCGGAAATATGGGTGCATCTACCCCTTTGGCGTTTTCTGCCACACCTTCGCGCAGAATTTGAAATTCACCATTTCTAAACATGACAGACAGGTAGGATGTGTAATCGGCTTCAATGCCGTTATAATTAACGCGTTTGGTAAAGGTTATTAAAAAGCTTCCTGCTTCTTTAACGATATCCATCTCATCATTTAAAACCTGTTGGGTATAATCCGGAAATTGCTCGAATAGTCTATTCTTGTCTTGCTGTACTTGAACTCTGGTACGCTCTTTTCCGTAATAATTGACCACTGGCATGTAGTTTGTGGCTAAATAAGGTGCTTTTAAAAGCGTATGTGCTTGATTCCACTGCTTCACAAATGTACGCACCTCTTTTTCGCCTTTTGGGTTTACTTCATTACAACTGAAGCATAGCAGCAAACATATGCAGGAGATTAATGATAAGTGCTTCATAGGTTACTTTGGGATTTTAAGGTATTTATTTAGGTTAAAGATAAGGGAATTTAAGTTGATATTGAAGTTATATCATAAGTTCTTAAATTGGATATGACTTATTGTTTTCTTCTTATGTTTGTTCATTTTGCCTTGATGCGGATCCTTCGCTTTGCTCTGGACAGGCTACCCAAAAGATCAAAACCATTTTTTAGGAAATTACTGCGTAGCGTTCACTTTTTTCTTTTGAGTATTTAGGAGAATTAATTGACTCCGGTGATTAACTCCCTTATGATGGAATATTCATACCATTTCGAAGCTCACTATTTCTGAAAATGGTTGGGGAAAGGTTTGGGGTTTTATAGGATGATTTTAAAATCAATCTTTATATTGATACAATTAATACATCAGATTACTTTTGAACTTATAATGAATTAAGCCATTTAAAAACCCGATCTACATTTTTAACATGTTAGAGCGGGATTATAATGCATCCATTTTGGATAAGCAGTTACCTATAATTTACATAATTAAGCCTCTCCTCTAGCTGGATACCCTTCTTTTAAAATATAATCAATACCGCCTAAAATATCATTAAAGCTTGGTCTGCCAAACGGCATGGATTGGATAGATATCCAATACAAGGTTTGTTCTGGAGTTATTATAAATATTCCGGGTTCTGTAAAGTGTTCAGGCTCCTTTTTGATACCTTCGGAAATGAACAATCCCCATTTTCTAGCTTCCTCTATAGAAAAACCATAACCTAAAGGTATATCTGCTATATCCCAATCTTCATAGGTTTCTTTAGCAACTTCTTGACTATCTGAACTAATAGCTATTAGGTTTATGCCTCGCTCGGTAAATTTGCTTCGTTTTTTATGAAGTTCCTCTAATTGTGATTTACATACAGGACAATGTTTCCCTCTGTAAAATACAATCATGGTGAAATTTTCTGGCGCTTGATCGCTTAATTTCCAGGTGGTATTATTTATTAAATTAATTTCTAAATCAGGTGTTTTTTCTCTCGGTTTAAGCATGTTCTATTATTTTTTGTGTGAGAAGATAATCTAATGAAGATTTATAGTTTGATTTGACTTATTTGCCAAAATTACTAATGCAATCCATACCTTGAATTACGATTTCTTCTTCTTATCTTTAGAAGCATCTGCTTTTAGATTTTCAGAACCCGATTGTGCTAAATAATTAGCTAATATTTTATCTACTAATTCCTCTTTGGTTAGATGGTGAAAAATGGTTTTTATCTTGGCTTTGAAATTTTCGGACACATCGCGATTGGGCTTGGTTTTGAATATCTTTTTTGCCCAGATTAAACCGTTATTTTCTTCGATACTTTCGGCTGTAGCTTTTTTGAATTCTTGAAAACTAATGCCTAGTTCATTTTCGAATTCTGGAATATCTTCTATTTCTTCATTTTGAATGACACTTAATGATAATCCCGTTGCTCCTGCTCTAGCCGTTCGGCCACTTCTATGCACATAAGCTTCATACGTATCTGGTAAATGGTAATTCACGACATAGGCTATTTCTTTAACATCAATACCTCGAGCTGCCAGATCTGTTGCCACCAAAATATCAATATATCCTTCACGGAATTGTCCCATAATACGGTCGCGAATTCCTTGAGTTAAACTTCCGTGGATAGCACCCGATGAAAATTTATTGATGGCTAATTTTTTAGCTAATTTATTTACGGCAGCCTTCGTTTTACAAAATATAATGCCACGTTCGCCTTCTTTGGAGTTTAAAAAATGCATCAGCACTTCTAACTTTTCAATAGGTTCAACCACCACATATTGATGGTCGATGCCTTGGTGTCCTGTGCTAGCCATATCAGCTTCAATATGAACCACTTTTTTAGACATGTAGTTTTGAACCAATTGCTTAATGGTTCCTGGCATAGTAGCCGTAAACAATAATTTTCTGTGTGTTTTTGGAATGTCTTTTACAATAGAATCTACTTCATCTTTTAAAGCGCTGACCATTTCATCGGCCTCATCTAAAACTACATAAGCCACGTTTTTGATATTTATAGCGCCACGTTTTATTAAATCGACCAAACGACCTGGTGTCGCTACCACAATATGCGTTGGGCTTTTTAAACGTTCTATTTGTGGTTTTATGGGAATACCTCCACAAACGGAAGCGATAGAGATTTCAGGGTTTTGTTTAGCAAAGGATTCGAGATTGGCGAAAATTTGTTGCCCTAATTCGCGCGTTGGTGCTAAAATTAACGCTTGAATGTCTGTGTTAGCTGTTTCAATTAGCTGTAATAACGGTAAGCCGAAAGCCGCTGTTTTTCCCGTTCCTGTTTTAGCTAACACCACGACATCTTCTTTCTGATTGAGGATAACAGGAATTGTTTTAGTCTGGATATCTGTCGGTACTGTTATTTTTAAAGCACTTAAATTCTGTTGTAGTTGCGCGTTGATTCCTAAATCTGAAAACTGTTTTGACATGGATGAAAACTTTTTTTGACAAAGATAGCCACACTTTTTTAAGGATTAGCTTGAAATGGCATTCTTATTCATTTAATTCCTTCATAATTTCTGCAAATAACTCAAAAGATCGGATTCTATCTTCTCCATCATAGATATTGGTAACTGCTATCAATTCATCTGCTTGGGTTTGTTCCATAAATTCCTTGACTTGAGCTTTGACAGTTGCTTTGCTCCCAACAAACGAATATTTTAACATTTGTTGAATTTGTGGGTGCTTCATTACCTCTTCCAATTCAGCTGTCATATCGGTTGGTGGTTGCACGAAATCACGCTTACCTGTGAAAATTCCCAAAATCATTTTTATTAGTGAAGTTGATAAACGTTGTGCCTCTTCATCGGTTTCCGCAATAATTATGTTAACACCTGCCATAACATACGGTTCTTTCAAATCGTTGGATGGCTGAAATTCTTTTCTGTAAATTTCAATAGCATTCCATAAATGCGTTGTAGCGAAATGACTAGCAAATGCATATGGCAATCCTTTTTTAGCCGCTAAATGTGCACTATCAGTACTAGAACCCAAGATGTAAAACGGTACGTCTACGCCTTCTGCAACCG
>CBFHJN010000161.1:0-7030 GCA_965655805.1 Flavobacteriaceae bacterium | reverse complement strand
CCATCAATTTGTATTTTTCTAATTGGATATCCATACGTTTTTATTTAATATCGGCATTACAAAGATAACGATTTTCATGTTATCTTATTTCAATGCAATAGTTATACTTCCTAAAACGCTACCATCATCTTCAATCTTAAAACTCACGCTGAGTTCCATGAAACGATATTCATCTTCATTGGCGCAAGAAAAAGAGACATAAACATCCCATACTAACTAATACAATAAATCACCAATTCATTTTCTAAAGCAACTATATTTAATGAGTTGTTTCCCTTCTTCAAAACTTACCAGCCCAATTATTTTATTTTCCAACTAATTATATTCAATTTCTAAAAAAAACATAAAAAGCGAATACAAGGCATAACGCTGAGGGTCATGAATCCAGTATTCTAGGAAATCGCCTTGAGTGAAAACCAAATCATATTGCGGGAAATCCCTAAAATAGCTCCAATTTTACGGTTGCTCAAACCATCCAAATGAAGGATGATAATTTGTTTTAAGTCCATAGAATCAAGTGTGTTTGCCATATCTTATTGCTTTTTGCAACAAGATAGTTGCATTGCTCTTTCAAAGTGGCACTAATCGAACCGTTATAACTGGTACACATCAAACCGAAACCACTGGCACTAACCGACCGAAATCAGTGGCACAAATCGAACCGAAATAGCCAAAACAAGAATTAACAATTCATCAAAATCGTAATACATAAAATTAACATGCCCAAACGGCCTACTTTTCGTTTCCGTAGCAAAACAAATAAAAGCCGCAGCAAGGCCAGCGGAGGATGACCTAGCGCAGCGGTTGCCATCCGCAGGCAAAGGCTTTTATGCAGTTTTCAAGGCAACTAAAATCAGCCTAGATTTTCCTGCCTGCCGGCAGGCAGGTTTGGGTAGCCTGTCCAGAGCAATGCGCAGGATCTGTATCAATGAAAAAAATGAACAGAATAAAAAACGCCTATATCATTTAAAGCAGGAACAAGCGTAAACAAACAATCCAAGCTCCCCACTTTAGCTACGACCGAACGTTTAAAAATAGTCCAGTGGACTATTTTAGTAAAGGAGCCTGTCCGCCATGAGCCGGAGCATTTGAGTATAAACCCAATAGGTCTTTAACTTAAAATTGATTAAATTAATTAGTTTGTATTAAATTACGTATTTGCTTTAAAATTGTCAATTTGGCCTATCGAAGATTAATCGTGAAATTTGAAATGATGTCAACGTAAAATTTTAGGCTGTTTGAGCTCGCAAAGTTATGAACCCATCACACTTTTTTTTAGCGAGTTCCTAAAATTTAGTTGTCGAATGATAAATTTAGATAAATATTCGTAAGCCTAGACTTTTTTGTTTCTTTTTTAGGCAATGTAAAAAAGAAAATCATATAGATTTCAAATCTGAAAGACTATAAAAATATTCGCTTCGAAAATAAAATGGTTTTTGACCACCTACCATCCGTGCTATAAGAAATAAAAGAATCTTTTAATTCAGAAGAAGAAGAAGAAGAAGAAGAAGGCAAACCAGCCGTCTAGCCCTCCTGCTGTCAACCTAGCCACCTCCCTTTAACTAAAGGGCGGAGCCATTTTTGCGCTGGTTTTCAAAAATAGAAAGACCTTAAACAAGCATCAAAGTTTAATTAAGGTAAAAATATAAGGCACTTATTTGTCCGTTTATTAGTTAGTTTGATTTGTGTAATCATTTTCATTTTAGCACTTTAGCTCGCATTTACTATAGCCGATGTTACCTGCTGCCTATTCGGGTTTATATATTAAGTTAGCATTATCATTATTAATAAAAAGGTCAGAATTCCTAGTATTGTCGTAAATATCCCCATTTTTCTTGATTTCGTCCATCCTGCCATAGAAATCATTGTCAGCAAAGAGATTATTCCAATTAGAAATGAAATTACACCTATAATTCTTGGAAGTAATAAATCATTATCTATTACTTTAGCTGGGTAACCATCTGTTGTCATCATAAGAAGTTTCGTCATTGCAATTATTGTTACAAGAAGAAAACTAGCGGCTAAAGTCGAGGCTAACATTATATTATTAGTCAGCCTTGTTTTTGTTTCAGATACTAAAAAATTCGCAATTACAGCTATTGAAAATCCTGCAAGTACCGAACTAATTGTTATTATTTGTTCGGCTAGTTTATTCCAATATTCGAATGAAATTTCTACCATTACAGTTGTATGTTATCTTTTATCATTGGTTTCCAGTTTCGAATGTTTTTTCCAGCTTACAAGTAACAGCAGTCTGTCTAATAACTAAATGTCATTCACTGAAATTCGCAAATTCAAGAATTTTTAAAGTCACCTACCCGAATAACAAAGTTATAAAAATAGGGTATCAGACAGTCTGACGGTGTTGAATAAGAATAGTATCGTGGTTTAGCACTAAACTTTGCAAGTACACACCAAACTGAAAAATCCGCGAGACTCGAGCACGAAGTGCGAACTGTGCGTAGCAAATTTTCAGAAGGAAGCAAGAACCAGCAATTACTTATAGCCATTGTTAGCGGTTCGGGTTTTTTATTTCGTTTTTATTTTTGAGTAAATGTCCAAACTTATAAAATCTCCGTTTTTTATTTCACAGTCTTTCATGGTTCCTTCGTGTTGGAAATCAAGTTTAGCCATTGCTTTTTTACAGTTTGTGTTGTCCGACTCGATAAAGCCTTCAATTCTATGTAATCCTAATTCATTAAACCCGTAGTTACATATTAGTGGCATAGCTTCGGTCATAATTCCTTTTCCCCAAAAGTCGGTCAGCAACCAAAATCCGATTTCTGCTTTTTTATGTTCTTGGCTTAAATCATTTAGTCCACCTCCACCGTAAAAAGTTTTATTATCTTCTGAACATACGGCAAACCACATTCCAGTCCCTTCTTTCTCAAGGTTAGCAAACCATTTCATTTGTTCTTTTGTCGCTTCCATACTGTCAAAACTAACTCCGTAATGTTTAATTATGTCAGGGTGAGAAAGCCCTTTGAAAACACTTTCAATGTCACTTTCAATAAATGGTCTTAATAAAAGTCTATTGCTTTTTATTTTTATGTTCTTAGGGGTATTCATTATCGTTAAATTCAATTTTTTGGTGTTTTATTCAAGACGGGTCAAAATCACCTACAACGTTCCCATATATGAAAAGTAGCAGAATCTACAAACTAGCTTTTCCCTATGGTCACAGATTTTAAATTTATAAATTATATTTCGTTTTAGCACTAAACTGCTATTTTTTTATATGTGGTGTTGTGTTTAGTAATTTTGAAATTTTTTAAAAAAATATCGGAATTACGTAGTAATCACAGTCGTTACATAGTGCCCCATGACCATAGGGCATGTTTGCAAAATTATGTATTGTATCAAACCTTATATGCTACGTTATTTTTCAAGCAAGCTTGCGACTTTTAGCTGTTTTTGTGATAATGTGCTGGATAGTAAGAGACAATAGATTATTTTAGACTTAACTTTGTCATTTTGTTTAGCTACCTCATACAAGCTTTTATTCTTTCAGCATATCCTTCTAATCTGGATGGATAGGCACATGTTTTTAGTGGTTATATGCAGCATAATAAACACCAATCAAAAACTAAAAACTCCAAAACTCTCAAAACTAAAACTATTCTAGTCGGTATCCTATACGTAGTTCTACGTAATTTTAATGGACAATCAACCTATAATGGCTGCCTATCACAAACCTCTGTATAAAATAGCTATAATCATTACGGGTTTCCATAATCTTTAAAAAAATAGAGCATCAGATGGTAGTTAACACCAGTATAGCCTTGAACAAAAAAAAATCACACGGCTTGACTGGTTCTAACGCATAAAACGCCTGTAGCGCCATGACATTTTCTGTAGGTTATAAGTTTCACAAAAAAGCTCTAAATAATTAGTTTTTGTAAACCATTCATATACAAAGCGGTCATCACCATCGTAATACCACCATAGAACCAATGAAATTTACACGCATGTTACGTAAAGTAGTTTTTGATTCTATTAAAATTCATTAGATTTATAAGATGTATTGATTATAAAAATTAACACTCTAATGCGTTTATATACACGGTCAAGCTAGAAAGCAATCATACCAGTAACTAAAATCTTTTAAATCTATCTATGAATCAATCAATAAATGAAATCGTCCTTCAAAAGTTTATTTCATATTTTAAGAACCAAGTGGGCCTGAAAAAGGAAAATAAAATGGAGTTAGAAAGCTCAAACATAAATATTGTAGGAACAGTAAATCCTTTACCGGAAAGTTGCTTAAAAGACACTAAACTCTATGATTTAAAATACTTAAATCCTGTTTTTTCAATTGAAGGCCATGTTATAAGTAAAAAATATAAAGAATTGAAATTCCATTTCTTAACCTGTCCGGTTAATTTAGAGTATGTAGACTATAGAATATTAAAAGATAATACATATGAAGTTTTAGGAACTAACATCCATCGCGTATCCGATTATGACACCTATGATGAGTTTGTAAAGGATTTAAATTATGAGGAAAATGGGCATTTTGATAGTAATAAAGAAAGCGTTACGATAGCTACTAAAAAAGGAAACACTGAAAATTACGAGGCATATGCCTTAAATGTAGATAAATGCAATTGGTGTCAAGGTACTTATGAAATGGATGATGAGGATTTTGAAGAAAGATTATCTAATGATATTAATACCTTCATACAACACAATTCAGCGGATGAGTCTATAAAAAAATATCTGGACGAAGATTACGAACGGTATCAAAAAGAATTATTGGAGCATGGGTATAGTAAAGAAGACTGTTTGTCCTTTTCCAGGGATAATTTAAAACAATATTTACTTGAAGAGTTTTATCTTGATTTTGAGGAAGGAATGGATAATACAGATTACACGCTTGAAGAATTAAAAGACGAGAATGGTGATGCACTAGAGTTTGTAGGAAGCATAGGGCATCAGTTTGATATTTTTGGTAGCTATTACTTATTCTATTCTTCAAAAACAAAATTGGTACGATTATTCTTCCAATGCACATAATACATGCATAAGCATAAAATCAAAAGCTTTATGAAACCTAATAATAAGATCTTAATAAAATGAATGAAGAAATAAAATCAACATATAGTGAGCAAGCATTTGAAGCCTTTAATAATAGAAATGTAGATGCCCTAAAATCTATTTTAGAAAAAAACAGCCATCCGGATGATCTTAAAGATCGTGCTAACAACACCTTATTATATGAAATAGCAGATTATCCGTCAATATTAGAACCAGAACATTTTGAAATGTTTAAAATCCTACTAGAATATGGCGCAAATCCAAATATTGAAGCATATACCCCACTTATTCACTGCTTATGTAGGAGAAAGGAGGTTTTTAGTAAAGAAATGTTGCTACTAGCTGTTTCTTACAAAGCTGATATTCATCAATATAGTCGTCGAGAAAAAAACGCATTACTTCAAAGTGCGGCTTATTATGGTAAAGCGTGGTTTGTTAAATATCTTATTAATCAAGGTTTAGACGTAAATTATAAAAACAAAAAAGGAGAAAATGCGCTTTTCGCTTCAATAAATCCATTTCATAGTAATATTGAAACCATTCAATGCCTATTAGATAATGGTGCTAATAAGGCAGACTTGTTTAAAACGTATGATGGGAAAATTATTTTAGAAAATCTAATGTATTCTAGTACTAATGTAACTGATAAAAAAAGGGAGGTATTCAAATTCTTGATTTCTTTAGGTGTAGATATAAACGCAAAAAATAAAAATGGATATACACTAATTATTCAGTGTGCTGAATTTGGTTCATCTGAAATGTTTAATGAAATTATAGAATCAGGTGCAAATGTTGAGGATCACCTAGGCAATGTGTTACACCGTATAGAATATAGAATGCGTGATAAAGGGTCCAAAAAACACACAGTTGAAGAAGCTTTTGAAAAACTAAAAATTCTCTATAATAAAAAGTTTCCTGTGACTGTTTTAGATTATTACAATCATAACAAATATGATATTCTAACGGAATATGCAGATAGTATTAAAAACAGAAAAGCAATAAAAAAATATGAAGAAAACATTATTCTTGAATTGTTGGAAATGGGGTTTAAGCATAGACATCCAAAAAAGTTTTTAGAATATTTAGAACGAACAAATAACGAAAGCATAAAAAAACAGTTGGAAAGGGATACTTAACAATAAAAAATCATCGTCTAACTAGGGCTACAAGTAATGGTTTGCCTAGACATCTTGGAGAATCAGGAGCTTTTATCCCGTAACTAACGGTTAAACAATACCCCTACAAACAAAAACCTAATAAAAAATGAGTAATTACAAATTTCATATTACGAAATCTCAAGAAAAAGTATGGGATATAGAAGAATTAGTAAATTTTTGTATTAAACCCCACTCTAGAAACTTTAAATCTAGTGCAAAATTATTAGGAATTAATATCGAAAATGAAGGCAGGTTCATAGGAGTAAAACGATTTCAAGAATTAATAATGAAATCGGGCAAGTTTAGTAAAAAAAAATTACCGAAAGATATTGCTCCTTTTATAATAAAAGATAGTTGGCAGATACTAGAGCGTTCCTATACCAACAATAAAATGGAAAATTTCTTTTGGTCTCCAATAGTGCTTGGGTATAACATTTGGGCCAATATCTTAGAGAAAAATGAACTACCGGTTTTAGAATTAGATTTAGAAGTCTTCACGAATCACCCAGATATTAATTTTGATTTCCATAAAATTGGAAGAGAATACAAAGAACGATGTTTACTTATTAGATTAATTCATGATATATATCAAGAAATAAATGAAATCGCCCCAGATAACGAAGGGGAATTAAACCCAATCCGAAAATGGTTCGAGGAGAATGATAAAGATTATTTTGATATCGATCGTAACCTAGCCGATCAGCTAATTATAGGATACGCTAAAGGAAAGGAAAAAAAATCTAGAGAGAAAGATGATTTCACCATATCAACTACTTATAAAGTGCTTATCCATCCAGGATGGTTTAAAGATAAATCCCTACCCGATATAACTAACA
>CBFHJN010000160.1:0-7035 GCA_965655805.1 Flavobacteriaceae bacterium | reverse complement strand
ATCCCAACTTAGTTGTGCACCAAACAGATAACCGTTAGCATCACCTTGAAACACCTGATCGTCATAAAGTTCATAGCTACCAAAAGCATTTAATCTTGGTAAAAATGCCATTTTATCAGCTTTATTCATGGCTTCAAGTGCATTTGTTGCTAATTGCATGGCCTTTATATCAGAACGATTTTCTGAAATAGTTTTATCGCCAACTATACTCGTCATAATTGTTAAGCTATCAGTTGGTGTGTAAATTACATAAGAATCATCAGCCATTAAAAAGGACAAATAATTAGATGCGTTTTGCACGTTACTTTTAGCCATTTGCAATTGGTTTTGGACTTCCGTTACCCGAACTTCAACGTTTAAAACATCAGCACGTTGTAAATAGCCTTGTTTAAAACTATTTTCTGCTAATTTTTTATTAGCATTGGCAGCATTTAAAGCTTGTTCTAAAACATCCACACCTTTATAAGCTAATTGTAATTGCATGTATGCTTTTTCAACTTCAAACGTTAGATAATCTGTTGTACGCTCGGTTTTTAAAGCCATAGCTTCCATTTTGGATTTAGCCGCTTTACGCTGATACATGCCATCCACATTAATTAGTGGCTGCTGAATTTCAAATTTTGTTGCAAAGTTTTCAATTTGCGACGGATCATTCAATAGTGCAGGATTAAAATCATTCTGCGTTAAAATCTCTTGATTCAATTTAGAACCAAATGCCATTAACGGGTTTGTAGTTGCAATACCTGTATGACTTGCTGTAATATTCGGTAAAAAAACGGCATTGGTTTGATTAAAATCAGCTTTAGCCGCATTAAATTCTTTTTCAGAAATTTTAATAGCTGTATTGTTTTCAGAAACCTTAAGCAATACATCTGATTTCCTTATGGGAACCAGCTCTTGAGCTTGTATAGATAACGTGCTTATTGCGAGTATTAAAGGGATAAAAATATAGTTCTTCATTTAAATTTGTAATTTTCTAGTACAAAAGTACAGTTAGAATATATGTTGGTCAGTAACCTTTGTTACAGCAAAAAAAGTAGGCTTTAGAAGTTGAGCGTTTTTTGAAAAGAATTGAATTAATTACACTGTTCTTTACCACTAGCTATAATATTATTGTAATCTGTTTGTGATAAAAATTGAGGTGTATAGGTGTCACCTATATTTTGAATACCAGAAACAAAACTGCGCAAATGATTACGAGAACCACATTGGAGTCTGCCAAAAATTGTAATCAAATTGGTGTTTGATGTACTATTGATATAGTTTTGTAAGTCAACAATATCTAAATCTTCAATAGTTGCACCAATTTGGAATGCATTTTCGGGACTTACTGCACCATCAATAACAAACTGATTGTAAAAATCTTGTAGCTCTTGATTATCAAATTCACCGTCAGGTAAAATAGTATAACTAATGTTATTTTGAATTAGTTGATTTTCTATCGCATCCATATGCGATTGCTCACTATTTTTAATGTTAGCAAACTGATTAATGGACCATAGGTCATTTAAATACGTGTAGGTGTCTCTTGCTAACTTTTCTTCTTCTAACATAAATAGTAATGCTTCAATGTCTGCTTCCGTCAGTATCTGACTTGAATCTTGATTTTTTCCTTTTTGGATATCATCATCTGCATCACTACAAGAAATTAAAAAAGCAAAGGATATTAATATTACAAAGAATGTACTGATTTGAATGAATTTGAACTTTTTCATGGTATCTGTTCTTTAATATTTATGTAAAATTCGGTTTTAAATTTGATCATGACAGCTACTTATGTTACACAAAAAATAAATAATACCGAATGTGACAAATGTCACTTAGTTAATCTTTTTATTGCTCTAATTTTGTAATAATGAAAAATGGGATAGTTATACTGACTTACGTTTTAAGTGTGCTTATGTTGTACCATACAACAAGAGTTTCATTTACGTATGCTTATTATGAGTTGGATCCTGTTGGTTTTATTGAAAAACTTTGTGAAAACAAGGATGAGATCGAATTAGCATGTTTTGGAAAGTGTCATTTAAAAAAGATTGCACAAGAATCATCAGATACTTCAGAACCAACACAAGTTATTAATTTTGATCAACTTCTACTTTTTGCTGAGTCACCAGATAATTACCTATTTTCTACTAACTTTTCAACACATAAAAAGTCTAGTATTTCCTATGTGAATTTGTATAGATTTGATTACAATAAGTCGTTTTTTCATCCACCACAAGTATAAAGTTTCTTCACAATTTAATAATTGTTTTTGCTGTTTTGAACACGTAAACGAAAACAGGTAATACAAACTTTAATATCATTCAAATGAAAAATATATATGCTGTACTAATATGTACATTAGTTTCTGCTATGGTTTATTCTCAAGAAAAAGAACCCATAACAAAAGACTCCACTGAAACCGTAAAACTTGATGAAGTTATCGTAACTGGTAATATTAAAACAGATCCAGTCATGAATTCGGTAACCAATGAATATGAAGAAAATGTGGTGCGACCTAAAAATGTAGCTGATTTATTTAACGACATCAACGGATTTTCGGTTATAAAAAGAGGAAATTACGCTATTGATCCTAGTTTTAGAGCTAGTCAATACGAACAATTAAACGTGCAATATGATGGAGGAACAAAAGCTATGCACGCATGTCCAAATAGAATGGATCCAATTACGACGCATGTAATTCCCGAGGAAATTGCAAGAATTGAAATAATTAAAGGACCTTTTACGGTTCGTTATGGAGCTACTTTTGGAGGTGTAATAAATATGGTTTCCCAAAAACCTAATTATATGGAAAAAGGCTTACATGGCAAAGTCTCTGGAGGTTATGAAACCAATGGGAATTCATATAACAGTATGTTCCAACTTCAATATATTGAGGATAAATATGATGTTGTTGGAAACATTGGCTACAGAAATTTTGGTAATTATGAAGATGGTAATGGTGTAGAAATTCCGTCATCTTTTAAAAGCACCGATTATGGTGTGAAAATCGGCTATAATTTTACAGATAACCAACGCTTACAGGCACATTGGAGACAGTCTTTTGGTCGTGATGTACTGCATGCAGCATTACCTATGGATACAGAATATGATAATAGCAGTATTTTATCTTTAGATTACAAAATAACGGATTTGGGTGAAATTATTAATAGTCTTTCTGCTAAAGCATACTATAGTTATGTGGATCATTTAATGACTAATGATAATAGACCTTCATTCAATACAACAGCTGCTGAATCTGGAGTTGATGCAACCACAATTGGAGGTAAAATAGAAGTAAATTGGAAGCCTTTTAGCAAACTAAATGTTTTTAGTGGAGTAGACGCGATGCTTATAGCTAGAGATGGCGGTAGAACACGAACAGTTAAGAGAAACATGATGGGCATGCCTTTACCAAATCCAATAGTTTTCAATGATAAAGTTTGGCAAGATTCCTATATTAATGATTTTGGAGTTTTTACAGAAGCTAAATGGGCTATTGATCCTTCAACCATATTAACAGCAGGTGTTCGATATGATTTGGTAACAAGTGATATTAATGACCCAGAAATGGATTTTGCTAACCGATATGATTTAGAGGAAAAAACAGATCACAACATTAGTGGTACTGTTTCAATCAAAAAGCGTGTTACAAATAATTTCACTTTAGAAGCAGCTTATGGAAGAGGTGTTCGGTCTGCAAATATGATAGAGCGTTACATTAATCATTTTAATGTTGGACAAGATCCTTATGAGTATTTGGGAAACCCTAACTTAAAGCCAGAAGTTAACAATCAGTTTGAGATTGGTTTTAATGGAAAAAATGAAAAAACAAACTTTAATTACTCAGCCAGTTTCTACTATTCTAAATTTGAAAATTACATCGTTGGTGTGATTGATCCAACCATAAATCGTAAATATATGCCTATGGCAGAACCTAGATTTGTAAAGGTGTTTGAAAATTTAGATGATTCTTATAAAACAGGTTTTGAGGCTATGACGCAAGTAGACTTTTTAAGTGATTATTATTTTAAAGCTGAAGCAGCTTATGTATACACAAAAAATAATGATTTTGGAGAGTCGTTGCCTCTAACACCACCTTTTAACGCGTCATTTACATTAGGTTTAAAGCGTAATAAATATTGGGCAAACATAAGATATAATGTTACGAGTAAGCAAGAAAATATAGCTGAAAGTTTTGGGGAAACAGAAACAGATGGTTATCAAACAATAGACGTTAGACTAGGTTTAAAACCAATGAAGAATTTTTCAATTGGGGTAGCTGCATTAAATGTATTTGATGAAGCGTATAATAATCATTTAAACTTTAGTTTCACTAATCAAGAGAACTTTGGTAGAACGCCTATTACAGAGCCTGGAAGAAATTTTTCTGCTTTTATTCAATATGAATTTTAAGACTGTGTTATTAAATTACAAAAAAAGGGCATTCAGATGAATGCCCTTTTTCAATTAAAAAAACTAACCAATTAATAACTGACCATCACATCAGTTTGCGTTTCGAGTCCCACCATGTCCACCAGCAACAATTATCATTATTTTTATACTTAAATAAATGTATTTGAAAAACTGGATGATGGGATTCATCATTTTAAATCTTTGATATTTTGAAATTCTATCTGTCATGATTTTATGTTTTTTTTGTAATTAATGAACACTGAATTTACTCTGGAATCAACCTGTTAAGTTTGATTCCTACTCTGGAATCACTTTAATTAAGTTTGATTCCTATTCAGGAATCAACCACCAAAACGGTTTCATTTTTGCTTTGTAAATAAAAGCATAATGTAAAGTTAATTTTAGCCAGTGACCAGCTAATCCAATTTCGCCAAATGTTTTACCTAATTGTCTGCCTTGCGTTTTAGGATACTTTTCATAATCTGGAACAATAGGGAAGGTGGTAATACTTACACCACTTCCTGTGGTTAATCCGTAACCAGCAGAAGCGATACATGCAGCTCCCATATTTCCCATAGAACCTTTATGATGTAAAGATTCTTTACCATTTTTAATAGTGTCTATAATATTATCAGCCACAATTCTAGCTGTAATACCAGAAGGCATACCTGTTCTTGGAGGTGCAGGTGTTATATCTGTACCATTTTTACTTTTTCTAGGTTTAGAAATAGCGTGTGGTGGAGCAAAAGCAATTCCTGGAGCAAAAATGTTATTATAACTCGGATTTTGATAGGTTTCAGGCCAATCTTTTACAGACCAATCTTCATAAGGCTTTGGTGTGTAATCAGCATCAACAATCATAAAACCCTTAAACAATTTCTCGGTTATGTCCTGATCATTTTTGTCATATGCTTTAAATCCATGACCTGAAAAAGATGGGATTAACATGGCGAAATCATAAGATTCAGTTTTGAACTCGCCTTCTAGATTTTCGTAGTACGCTATACCATCTTCTATTTTATTAACACCAGCACCCAATATCCATTTGATATCACGATCTTCAAAAATCATTTCAATCATTTCGTGCGATTTCATCGTCATACTTCCGTAGCTTAACAACATGCCATCCATTCCAAAATCACCCAATTGGTGTTCATTGGATATCCAAGTTACTTCCGCCATATCACGCACTTTATGTTTGCGCAATTCTTTTTCAACATTTAATATATACTCGAAAGCCGCTCCTTGACATGTGGATTTTGCATGACCTGTTCCAATTAAAATTTTAGCTTTCTTACCCTGTTTCATGTCTTGAATTAAGGCGTTTAATCCTTCCCAAGCATGATCAGCGTGCGTATATGTGCACACAGAGTAGGTTTTGTTTTTTCCGGGAATTAAGCCTTCAGTAGCTTCAAAATTTAATTTTGGACCTGTTCCGTTTATCAAATAGTCATAGGTTACTTTTTCATGCTGACCTTTTTTGTCGCCAACAACGTATTCAACCATGACATAAGGTTTGTTTTCGCTTGAATCACCTTCAGGGTGAAACGTGATGGCTTTGGCTTGTTTGTAACTAATATTTTTCTTTTTGTATAAAGGTTCTAATGGAAAAAGAATTTCTTCCGATTTCATTCTGCCAATACCAACCCAAATGTTTGATGGAATCCATTGATAATTGCTGTTAGGTGAAACTACCATAACCTCATGTTCTTTAGGTAATTTTCTGCGTAAATGTGCTGCGGCAACATGCCCAGATATACCTGCTCCTAGAATAACAATTTTAGCCATGACTTTAATTTTTATTAAAGGTATGTCACGAATTAAACTTCTACAGTAACTTTAGTTACACAACAAAAACACGATCTAATCGGTTCTATTTTTATTTATTTTATTAGAACCCATTTTTATAATAATGAGCAAAAAAACGGCTCCTAAAGCAGATACCAACAGGTTAATAACTAATAGAAATCCATTAAAATTTATATCATTCATAATAGACCATGGATTAAAACCTAATCGCCCAAAAGTTTTAATAAATAAGATACTTCCAAAAACACCAATTAATGTATTACCCTTAAAACCGAAGGTGTATTTTTTATAAATTTTACCAAATAGATGAGCTGCAATTATTCCTACTAAAATACTAATTAATGATATTAACGTTCCTGTCATAATACTTGGCTTATCCTAATGTCCATAATCCATTTTATCTATTTTACCTTTCATTAATCTTTTTTGTACAATCATATATACAAAAAGAAGGATAAAACCAATAATTCCCCAATACAAAGCTACTGATAAACCATATTCTGAAGCTGCCGTATTATAAATTGTTAATGAGGGATTTACATCATTTACAGAAGGTAAAATAACTGGAAACATTGCTGCTAGTGAAGATGAAATTCCACCAACAATAACTAATGTTGACAAAACAAAAGCATGCATATCTTTCTTAATTTTTTTAATAAAGAACAATCCTATTATTCCGGTGAAAATAATTAAAGGAAAGACCACTAAATATGGTTTTTCAAAAAAATTATGTAAAGATTTTGGGTTTACGTACTGCCATACAGATAAAGAAAATAATGTAAGTATAGCAAGTACAATATTCAATTTGAAAATAATACCTTTTAG
>CBFHJN010000159.1:0-7120 GCA_965655805.1 Flavobacteriaceae bacterium | reverse complement strand
GTAGAAGCGTCTAAAATAGGCAGTGCTATTTTAGAACAAGGCGGAAACGCTTTTGATGCCATGGCAGCAACAGAACTAGCATTAGCAGTTGCTTTTCCATATGCTGGGAATATCGGTGGTGGCGGATTTATGGTATACCGACTGAATACAGGTGAAATTGGCGCTTTGGACTATCGTGAAAAAGCACCTATGGCT
Source organism: Flavobacteriaceae bacterium (assembly GCA_965655805.1). Lineage (GTDB taxonomy): Bacteria > Bacteroidota > Bacteroidia > Flavobacteriales > Flavobacteriaceae > Algorimicrobium. Next base: position 6,925 of record CBFHJN010000159.1, on the reverse strand, counting down.
GCTACAAAAGACATGTATCTGGATAGTTTAGGTAATATTATTACATATAAAAGTACGGTTGGTGCTATGGCTGTTGGTGTTCCCGGAACTATTGCAGGTGTTTTTGAAGCCCATAAAAAATTCGGAATATTACCTATAGAAGCCGTTCTCAAACCTGTTATTGAATTAGCTGAACGTGGCGTAATCGTTACCAAACAACAAGCAGAACGTCTGGAATACTTTCAAAAAGCGTTTGCTGCTGTAAATCCAGAAGGAACGGTTTTAGATGGTGCTTGGAAAGAAAATGACACGATTAAATATCCGGCTTTAGCGAACACACTTAAAGCGATTTTAAAAAATGGTCGCAATGAATTTTACACAGGTAAAACCGCTAAAAAAATCGCTGCTTTTATACAAGCCCAAGGTGGTGTGATAACCGTTGAAGATTTAGCACGCTACGAAGCCCAATGGCGAGAACCCGTTACCTTTACCTATGATGATTTACGAATCATTTCCATGTCGCCTCCTTCCAGTGGTGGCATTGCCTTGGGACAAATTATGAAAATGATTGAGCCTTATAACCTGTCTGAATTTGGTCATAATAGTTTACAAACCATTCAAGTCATTACCGAAGCCGAACGTCGTGCCTATGCCGACCGCAGTTTCTATTTAGGCGATCCAGATTTTGTAAACGTGCCAACCGATTCTTTAATAAGTGCACCTTACCTCACCCGCAGAATGGCCGATTTCTCTTTTGAACAAGCCACAAAATCGACAGATGTAACACATGGAAATGTTCAGATTATTGAAAGTAATGAAACCACCCACTACTCCATTATCGATCAATTTGGTAATGCCATTGCAGTAACGACTACTTTAAATCATGGCTTTGGCTCCAAATTATATAGTCAAGAATTGGGCTTTTTCTTTAATAATGAAATGGACGATTTTAGCAGTAAACCTGGTGTGCCTAACGCATTTGGGTTATTGGGTGCCGATGCCAACAGTATTTTACCCGAAAAACGGATGTTAAGCTCCATGACGCCAACCATAGTGGAGAAAAACGGCAAACTACTTATGAGTGTTGGTACGCCTGGTGGCTCTACCATTATTACATCGGTCTTGCAAACCATTTTAAATGTTCATGAATTTGGTATGAGTATGCAAGAAGCCGTTGATGCGCCAAGATTTCATCATCAGTGGTTTCCAGATTATATCCGCATGGAACCGCTTGTTTTCAAAAATGAATTGAAATCGGAATTGCAAGCCAAAGGCTACATGATAAATGAAGAACACGCACCTGTATTAGGCAAAGTAGATGGCATTTTAGTATTAGATTCTGGCAAATTAGAAGGTGGAGCCGATTATCGTGGTGATGATACAGCCGTTGGGTTTTAAATTTATTTTCTCATGCATACATACGATATTGTTATACTTACAGACAAACGCTATTTGGAAGACTCCCAAACAAACACCTATAAGCACAACATTTTTTATGAAGATTTATTGGTAAAACAAGCCCTTCAAGCCGAAAATCTAAACGTGATTCGCTTGGCTTGGGATGATCCCAATTTCGATTGGAAAACAACTAAAGCCATACTTTTTAGAACGACATGGGATTATTTCAATCGCTTTCCAGAGTTTTCAAAATGGCTCACTCAAGTTTCTAAAGAAACCATACTCCTAAATTCCGAAAAAATCATCCGTTGGAATATTGACAAACATTACCTGCTGGATTTACAGAAAAAAGGTGTTCATATAGCCGAATCCTATTTTATAGAAAAAGGCGCAAAAACCACACTAGCTGAACTTCACCAACAATTAAACTGGCCAGAAACCGTTTTAAAACCATGTGTGTCAGGCGCTGGAAGACACACATACAGATTAACTTCAGAGAACATCATGGAACTTGAAACTATCTTTTCAGAATTAATTGAGCAGGAAGCCATGATGCTGCAACCTTTTCAACATAGCATCGTCAAGCAAGGTGAATTATCGCTCATTATTTTTAGCGGTGTCTATAGTCATGCCGTTTTAAAACAGGCTAAAGATGGCGATTTCCGGGTTCAAGATGATTTTGGTGGAAGCTTAAACCCATACACACCTACTGAAACCGAAATAAGCTTTGCTATAAACGCTACAAAAGCCTGTCCAGAATTGCCTATTTACGCTAGAGTTGATATATTTACTGATAACGCAAATCAATTAGCTGTATCCGAATTAGAATTAATTGAACCTGAATTATGGTTTAGAAATGACGAAAAAGCAGCCAAAATACTAGCAAAACATATTAAACGACGTTTAAAATAACCACTTATGAAAACGAAGAAAATTCTAAAAATAATCGTTGGTGTCATTATCTTTTTCACCTTACCGAGTTTGGTTTTTTTCGGATTTGTTTATTTTAAATACAACGAAGATTTACCTCTGGGAGACGAAGGTCCTCAAGCTGAATTATTAGCTCAAAACATGCTAGATGCTTTAAATCATGAAGCTTATCTTGCTACTAATTATATAGAATGGACGTTTAAAAATAGACATCATTATAAATGGCAAAAAGATGAAAATATATGCAGTGTGCATTGGAAAGATTATAAGGTGCAACTGGATTTAGATAATCCAAGTGCCAGTAAAGCCTTTGTTCATAATTTTGAAGTTCAAGGCGAGAAAGCCGCTGAATATATAGAAACTGCGCTTTCCTATTTTAATAACGACTCCTTTTGGTTGGTTGCGCCTTATAAAGTTTTTGATCCAGGAACCGAAAGACGTTTAGTGAAATGGAAAAATAACCAAGAAGCCTTATTAGTAACCTACAAAACTGGCGGAACAACGCCAGGTGATTCTTATCTGTGGATTTTGGATACCAATTATAAACCCGTTAAATTCAGAATGTGGGTTGATACCCTACCAATAGGTGGATTGGAAGCCTCATGGAACGATTGGACCACAACAGAAAGTGGCGCCATACTCCCAACCTTTCATGAAATGCTTTTTCTAGGCATAAAAATGAATGATGTGATTGGAACGGAATGAGTTTCAGTATTCAGTCGCAGTGTTCAACTGTAAACTGCGACTGCAAACTGAAAACTTATTTAGACCGTTGCCCAACAAACTGCTGTTCCTTCAATTTAAACAACACATTAAACGATGTTAAACTACCATAACTTCTGGTAATATACTGTTGCAAATCTATTTTTTCCTGCTCGTCTAAATTGCTAGAGTTTATTTTTTGTTCCATAACACGCAGTCTATCCCTAACCATGGTTATTTTATGAAAAAACGTATCAATTGGGACTTCGCTCGATTTTAGGTTGGTGTCTCCAGGCTCTAAAATCAATTTGCCACCTTTCCATTTATCAGCAATATGGACTACTTCGCTGGCATCACTCCAACGTTTTAAAATCTGAACCAAACTACTTTCTACTTCAGCAAAACTTACGGTATCCACATCGTCTTCGGCTGCTTCAATAACTTCAAATTCCGAATTAATATCGATGGTTTCTAAACCGAAATCTATAAAAGTGACCCAGTAATGCTTGGAGGTGACGTTAGTTACCACACCCTTTCCATATTCTGGGTGATTAATTCTGGAGCTGATTCCTAAAAGTTGCTTCATAAGTGTATTATGTTTTATTAAATATATGCTGTTATCGGTTGATAAACTCGACTAAAGTGGTCGGTTTTTTGCCTGTCAATTTAAAAAAATTATTGGAAATTTCTGGTTCTTTTTAAATCGTGGTAAAAAATGAAGTAAGGTCATTACAAAAGTAAAAACAGACTGTCAACACCTTGAAATGCCTAAATAAATGGGTCTGGTTTTTCAAAGTCGAATGCCGGAAATGTTAGTTGAAAACTTGGATGAACTTGTTGTTCAGCTGCCTTTACATTACGAACAACTGCCACTATTTCCAGATCTTGTAGACTTTTGCTAAAGGAAGCCAAAACTTCATACGCAATCTGGCCTGTTGCGCCAGTTATAAGAATGCGTTTCATGTTATTTATTATAACACCTAATTTAAAGGTTTTTGTTTAATGTCTCTTAAAATTTTAAATGGGTATTGTAAAAATCTTTCAAAAGGATAATTCTATAATAAATCATAAACAGACATCGTTTTATAATTAAAAGCATAATCTGTACCTTTGCAAACTGGTCTGTAAATCAGTCCAGATTGCTATGCTATGAGTAAATTTGAAGATACTATTGAGGTCCAAGGCGCACGCGTCCACAACCTAAAAAATATAGACGTTTCTATTCCTAGAGAAAAACTGGTTGTTATTACGGGTTTGTCTGGTAGTGGAAAATCATCATTAGCCTTTGATACCATTTATGCCGAAGGCCAAAGACGTTATATTGAAACCTTTTCAGCCTATGCACGTCAATTTTTAGGTGGTTTGGAACGTCCTGACGTGGATAAAATTGATGGTCTTTCGCCAGTAATAGCTATTGAGCAAAAAACCACGAGTAAATCGCCAAGATCTACCGTAGGAACCATTACCGAAATTTACGATTTTTTGCGTTTGTTATACGCTCGTGCTAGTGATGCCTACAGTTATAACACAGGCGAAAAAATGGTGAGTTATAATGATGAACAAATTAAAGAGCTGATTACCGAAACCTTTCAAGGCAAACGGATTAATATTTTGGCGCCTGTGGTGCGCTCTAGAAAAGGGCATTACCGCGAATTGTTTGAGCAAATTGCCAAACAAGGTTTTGTGAAAGTCCGAACGGATGGCGAAATACGCGATTTGGTAAAGGGTATGAAACTGGATCGTTATAAAAATCACGACATTGAAATTGTAATTGACCGACTTAAAATTGATGACACAGCTGATAATGATAAACGCTTAACCGAAACCATCAATACCGCTATGTATCATGGCGAAGATGTGCTCATGGTAATTGATCAAGACACCCAAGAAGCACGTTATTTTAGTCGAAATCTCATGTGTCCAAGCTCTGGAATCTCCTATCCGAATCCAGAACCCAATAACTTTTCATTCAACTCACCAAAAGGTGCCTGTCCAACTTGTAACGGCATTGGAACTTTATATAAAATTAACGAAACTAAAATTGTTCCAGACTCTTCGTTATCCATAAAAGCAGGCGCATTAGCGCCTCATGGTCCACAAAAAAATAGTTGGATTTTCAAGCAATTTGAAACCATTGCAACACGCTATAATTTCTCATTAAACGATGCGTATAAGGATATTCCGGATACTGCCAAACAGATGATTTTATATGGTGGTAATGAGAAGTTTGAAGTCGAGAGCAAAACTTTAGGTATTACCAGAGATTATAAAATAGATTTTGAAGGTGTTGCTAATTTTATAGAAAATCAATATGACACAGCTGAAACAACCTCCTTAAAACGTTGGGCCAAAGAGTATATGGACAAGGTGCTTTGTTCTACCTGTGAAGGTGCACGCTTGCGAAAAGAGTCGCTTTATTTTAAAGTAAAAGGCTTAAATATTGCCGAATTAGCGAACAAAGATATTATAGATTTAGCGGCTTGGTTCCAAGAGTTACCAAACTATTTAAGCAAAAAACAGCTTAAAATTTCGGAAGAGATTGTTAAAGAAATTTCATCACGAAGTCAATTTTTGTTGGATGTTGGCTTGGATTATTTATCCTTAAATAGAAGTTCTAAATCGCTTTCGGGTGGTGAAGCACAACGAATTCGTTTGGCAACTCAAATTGGATCGCAATTAGTAGGCGTTTTATATATTTTAGATGAACCGAGTATTGGTTTGCATCAACGTGATAATGAAAAACTGATTAAATCCTTAATTTCACTTCGAGATATTGGAAACTCCGTTATAGTGGTTGAACATGACAAAGACATGATAGAACATGCTGATTACGTGATTGATATTGGACCACGAGCGGGAAAATTTGGAGGCGAAATTATTAGCATTGGCACACCAGACGAGTTAAAAACACACAATACTTTAACAGCCGATTATTTAAATGGCAGGAAAGAAATTGAAGTTCCTAAAAAACGTCGAGAAGGAAATGGCAAAACGCTTTCATTAAAAGGTTGTACTGGTAATAATTTAAAAAATGTGTCTATAGATATTCCGTTAGGAAAAATGATAGGAGTGACTGGTGTTTCAGGTAGTGGAAAATCTACGTTAATCAACGAAACCCTCTACCCAATTATGAATGCACATTATTTTAATGGTGTTAAAAAACCAATGCCTTATAAAAGTATTTCAGGCTTGGAACATATTGATAAAGTAATTGATATAAACCAATCGCCAATTGGTAGAACACCACGAAGCAATCCAGCAACCTACACAGGTGTTTTTAGCGAAATACGGAGTTTGTTTGCTAAAATTCCAGAAGCCATGATTCGTGGTTATAAACCAGGTCGTTTTAGTTTTAACGTGAAGGGTGGTCGCTGTGAAACTTGTCAAGGTGGTGGTTTACGGGTTATTGAAATGAATTTTCTCCCAGATGTTTATGTAGAATGTGAAACCTGCCAAGGCAAGCGTTTTAACAGGGAAACTTTGGAAATTAGATATAAGGGAAAATCCATTAGTGATGTTCTGAACATGACCATGAATGAAGCGGTTGATTTTTTTGAACATATCCCAAAAATCCATAAAAAGGTTAAAACCATTCAAGATGTTGGTTTGGGTTATATTACATTGGGTCAGCAAAGCACAACCCTATCTGGTGGAGAAGCCCAACGGATTAAATTGGCAACCGAATTAAGTAAACGCGATACCGGAAATACTTTTTACATTCTTGATGAACCAACTACAGGTTTACACTTCGAGGATATTCGTGTGTTAATGCAAGTGTTAAATAAATTAGCCAATAAAGGCAATACCGTTTTAATTATTGAACACAATTTAGATGTGATTAAAACTGTAGACCATATTATTGATATAGGCTATGAAGGCGGAAAAGGAGGCGGAGAAGTAGTAGCAGAAGGCACAC
>CBFHJN010000158.1:0-7133 GCA_965655805.1 Flavobacteriaceae bacterium | reverse complement strand
TCGTTTGTTTGGAATAAGTGCTTAAGCTGAATATTGGGTATATCCAAATTAATGGTGCACTTGCAAATCTAACCTATTTCCCACAAAGTCAAAACCATATCGTTTTTGCTAATTTTAGATTCAAAGGTTTCATTAGTTAGTTCCATTGAGATAACCAAAATATTAAAAAATTAATCCAATTATAATTTCGTTTTACTACAATTACTTGATTAACTTATATTTTTGCCTTTTTGTTTTTCAAGTTCTTTCGAAATCAATTTCTCCAATTCCGAGAATTTTATTTTTAGAGAACCCGAAATTATTGTAAGTGGCGTTCCATACATGCTATTATTCGCTTTCATTGCTTGCTTCGTAATTATATTTGTTGAACGCTCAATATATTTTTTGGAATTTTTGACTTTTACAAGTATCATTTTAGGTGATGAAGCAGTGAAAATTGAATTATGTGCTCTCATTTTAATTTGAATAGTCTCTATTCCAATTATATCATTCCATTCAATCAATCCAATACTGGTTGCATTTGAATTGTCTATAATTCCACTTTCATTAATCGTCAAACCAGGTTTTCCGCTAAATACTTTTATAGCTATAAATATAAAACCAAGTCCGAAGAATAATATACTAGCTAATCCACTATAAAAAACAAAATTTTTGGAATAGCGAAAGGAAGTAAATCTTTCTGGTTCTATAATTCCCCAAAGTCCTCCAATTATAAAAATTAATGTGGCAATTAAAAGCAATATAATTTTTGTATTACTTAAAGGAATTTTGATTTCAGTCATTTGTGGTTGGTTAATCAAGCACGTAACATAAATTTCATGAGGATGACTTTATCTAACGTATAAATTTATCTGTAAATCTAACATATTTCACGCAAAATCAAAATCATATCGTTTTCATAGATATTCAAAATCATTTTTTTAATTTTCATTAAATTGCAGCCATGAGTAATAACTTTGAAAATGAGTTTTTTGGCATCGGGATCCAAAACGGAAAAACACCAGAAAACTTGGGAGTACTTTGGCGTTCGGCGCAAAATCTAGGCGCTAGTTTTATATTTACTATTGGAAATCGCTATGCCAAACAGGCTTGCGATACGCATAATGCCGTAAAATCTATGCCGTATTTTCATTATGAAACCTTTGACGATTTTCTGAAAAACCTTCCTAAAGGTGCCCGAATTGTTGGTGTGGAATTAACAGACCAAGCCGAAAATTTAGAAACCTTTCACCATCCAAGACGCTGTGTGTATTTGTTAGGTGCTGAAGATCATGGTTTGTCCAAGCAAGCTATAGAAGCAAGTCATTTTTTGATTAAATTCAAGTCGGAACTAAGTCTAAACGTTTCCGTTGCCGGAAGTATTGTGATGTATGATAGAGGAATAAACAAACCAAGGTCGTAACTTTGCACCATAAAACATTATTCGCATGAATCATAAAGCTGGATTTGTAAATATTATAGGAAACCCAAATGTGGGTAAATCCACATTAATGAATGCCTTTATTGGTGAAAAGTTATCCATCATTACATCCAAGGCGCAAACCACACGTCATCGTATTTTGGGGATTGTAAATGGCGATGATTTTCAGATGGTATTGTCAGATACACCAGGAATTATCAAGCCTGCTTATGAAATGCAAGAATCCATGATGGATTTTGTAAAGTCTGCTTTTGATGATGCAGATGTGCTGATTTACATGGTTGAAATAGGTGAAAAAGAACTGAAAGACGAAGCGTTTTTCAACCGGATAACGAATTCTAGCATTCCTGTTTTATTGGTATTAAATAAAATTGATAAATCAGATCAAGGACAGTTGGAAGAACAGGTGCAACTGTGGGCTGCTAAAGTTCCAAATGCTGAAATCATGGCTGTTTCTGCTTTAGAAGGTTTTGGAGTTCGTGAAGTGTTTGATAGAATTATCGAATTACTACCAGAATCACCTCCTTTTTATCCCAAAGATCAATTAACTGATAAGCCGGAACGTTTTTTCGTAAATGAAATCATTCGTGAGAAAATCCTCTTGCACTACAAAAAGGAAATTCCATATGCCGTTGAAATTGATACCGAAGAGTTTTTTGAAGAAGAGGCTATTATCCGTATGCGTGCCGTAATTATGGTAGAACGCGAAACCCAAAAAGGCATTATAATCGGTCATAAAGGATCGGCTTTAAAACGTGTTGGTGTGGAAGCCAGAAAAGATTTAGAGAAATTTTTTGGAAAACAAGTGCACTTGGAATTATACGTAAAAGTGAATAAAAACTGGCGTAGTAATCAGAAACAATTAAAACGTTTTGGGTATAACCAATAAGCTTATATTCTTTTGAGTATTCTCTTAATTTAAATTCGTCACTTCGAGTTAATTTCACAATTTTATAGCGTGAAATTTGTATCGAGAAAAAGAATTTTAGTTGGTAATTACTCGCCTATAATTTTATTCATAAAATCATGTAACTCGTGCATTTGATCTTTACTAGAATCCCGACCAATGCGTCCAGCAAAATACATACCTATCCAGAGAATAACCATTAAAACCATAACGCCTATTTGAATAGCATATTCGTTGCCTAAAGTCCAATTAGAATAAGCCCAAATGCCGAAACCAATAAACAAACCGCCAATAATAAAATGAAAAAACATAAACATGGTCCAAACCGTTGGATTCGGTCCAAATAAGCCGTGAAGCATAGCTGTTTCATGGTTTACCTCATTAATTTCTAAATGGAGTTGAGGTGACCAAAAATGCTGTTTAGCTTTAGGTAGTTTTAAAAAAATATGATCGTCAATAATAGAAATAATATAATCGGTTTGCGTTTTTTTAGCATCGGCAAACAATTGAATTACATCTGAATTACGTTGTGGTAATTCTTTTTTAAAACGTGGACGTAGCACAATATCTTCTCTGTGTAAACTCATTAGTATCTGCCTATTAACGATTTAAGTAACTGATTTTAATTTCTTTTTTAAAAATACCTATTTTAAACACGCACTAAATATAACGAAATCATTAGCTTATCATTATATTTGCACCAAATTTTGTAATAACATGAGTAATATAGTTGCCATAGTTGGTCGTCCTAATGTAGGAAAGTCCACGCTTTTTAACCGTTTAATTCAACGTAGAGAAGCTATTGTGGATGCCGTAAGTGGTGTAACAAGAGATCGTCATTATGGAAAAAGTGACTGGAATGGTCGTGAGTTTTCCTTAATTGATACAGGCGGTTATGTGCGCGGAAGTGATGATGTTTTTGAGGCAGAAATTGATAAGCAAGTAGAAATTGCCATTGATGAAGCCGATGCTATAATCTTTATGGTAGATGTAGAATCTGGCGTTACAGGTATGGATGAGGATGTTGCCAAATTGCTACGTAAAGTTACGAAGCCTGTTTTTTTAGTTGTCAATAAAGTAGACAATAATAAGCGTGCTGAAGATGCAGTAGAATTCTATTCATTAGGTTTAGGAGATTATTATACCATTGCGAGTATTAATGGTAGTGGAACAGGCGATTTGTTAGATGCCTTGGTGGAAGCCTTACCCGAAAAAGAAGAGGTGGAAGATGTTGAATTACCACGTTTTGCCGTGGTTGGTCGTCCAAATGCTGGAAAATCATCTTTTATAAATGCTTTAATTGGCGAGGACAGATATATAGTTACTGATGTTGCTGGAACGACCCGAGATTCAATTGACACCAAATACAACCGTTTTGGTTTCGAATTTAACTTGGTGGATACAGCTGGAATTCGTAAAAAATCTAAAGTTAAAGAGGATTTAGAATTTTATTCTGTTATGCGAAGCGTACGTGCTATTGAACATTCGGATGTTTGTTTAGTGGTATTGGATGCTACACGTGGTTTTGACGGACAAGTTCAGAATATCTTCTGGTTGGCCGAACGTAACCGAAAAGGCATTGTTATTTTGGTTAATAAATGGGATTTGGTTGAAAAAGATACCAAAACAACCAAAGAGTTTGAAAAACACATCAGGGAACAAATGGAACCGTTTACAGATGTACCTATTGTTTTCATATCGGTATTAAATAAACAACGTATTTATAAGGCGATTGAAACAGCTGTTGAAGTATATAATAACAGAAATAAAAAAATAAAAACCAGTAAACTGAATGAAATTTTGCTGCCTATTATTGAAAACTATCCACCACCTGCTTACAAAGGTAAGTTTGTGAAAATTAAATACATTATGCAATTGCCAACACCACAGCCGCAATTTGCTTTTTTCTGTAATTTACCGCAATATGTAAGAGATGGTTATAAACGATTTTTAGAAAATAAATTACGCGAACATTTTGATTTTCATGGTGTGCCAGTAAGCGTTTATATGCGTAAAAAGTAAATTAAATAAATTTTTATTATTAATAAACCCATTTGTAATTGCAAGTGGGTTTTTTAGTGCTGTCTCTTGTAGGATTTTATAACAAAAGTTTAAGTTTTTTTTAAGACGCTCCATACTTTAAACCCTATATATTCGTTTCCTTAAAACCCAACCAAAAATAATCAATCATATCATGAAGAATTTATTCTTTACGTTCATTTTTTTTGCCGTAACAATGGCATTCTCACAATCAAGACCCATTCAAATCACGGGAAATATCATGGCTGCAGATGAGCAAATCCCTCTAGAATCAGCAACTGTTCACCTAGAACGTTTAACCGATAGTACGGTAATTACCTATACCATTTCAGATAAAGAAGGGAAGTTTAGTCTGGAAGATCGGATATCCGATAAGTCTGTGAAACTATACATTTCTTATGTGGGTTATAAAACTTATTCCGAGGTAATTTCGTTAAGCAATCCTATTATTGATTTAAAAACCATCAATATGGAAGTCAGTAACGCTCTGGATGAGGTAATAATAAAATCAGCTGCTCCAATTACTATTAAAAAGGATACGTTAGAATTCAATGTCAGTTCATTCAAAACCAAAAAAGATGCGACGGTTGAAGATTTATTGAAAGAATTACCCGGTGTTGAAGTGGATGAAGATGGTAAAATAATGATTAATGGTAAGGAGGTGAATAAAATTTTGGTTAATGGGAAACCATTTTTTGGTGATGATCCTACCATTACAACTAAAAACTTAACTAAAGAACTGATTGAAAAAATTCAAGTGGTGGATACCAAAACCAAATCGGAAGCCTTTTCAGGTGAAGCTGTAGATGGTGAAAACAAAACCATTAACTTAACCATTAAAGAAGAAAATAACAAAGGTGTATTTGGTCGTGTAGCTGCAGGAGCGGGAACTAACGAGCGTTATGAAGGGGCAGGAATGCTTAATTATTTTGATAACGACCGTCGCGTGAGTGTGCTAGCAGGTGGCAACAACATTAACTCACCTGGTTTTAGTTTTGGTGAAATTCGCAAAATGTTTGGTGGAGGCTACAGCATGTCAATGTCCAGCAATGGCTCGTTTACCATTGATGGTCGCTCTTTTGGAGGTGGACAAGGAATTACAAAATCTCAAAACGCCGGATTAAATTATGCTGATAAAATAGGCGGAAAAACCGATGTTTCAGCTGATTATTTTTATTCAGGCAGTAGCTCCGAAAATAAAACAGCTACACAACGTGAAAATATTTTACCTGATTCCAGATATTTTACAAATTCAACGTCTAGCACCTATAATGATAGTGATAGTCATTCCACTAATATGGGATTTGATATTGCTGTAGACTCAACCTTTCTGATAAATGTAGATCCATCGTTTCGGTATTTTAAAAGCACTAATACCTACAATGCCGATGAAGCCTCATTGAATGATGAGAATGTTTTAACCAATGAGTCCAACACCAATTCCTTTGTAGAAAATTCAGGTAAAAATTTTCGGAATAATATTAATATGACCAAGCGTTTTGGCAATCGTGGTGCGTTTATACGAGTGAGTTTAACCAATGAAATAAATACACGTGCTTCCGAAGATTTTTTAACATCCATAACCAATGTGTATGGTTTAGATGTTACCAATCCTGGAAGTGACGATTTTGTGCTGATTGACCAAACCAATCGTGATCAGTTTACAAGTGGTGAAGGCGATGTGAATAATTTTCGCTCTAGCGTAAATTACCGATTGCCATTAATTGCTAAAGAGTTGTTCTTAAATTTTGAATATGAATATGCTCGCGATAAAAGTTCGGATACCAAAAGTACATTTGATAGTGATGGCACAGGTGCATATTCAATTTTTAACGAGGACCAAAGTACCGATTTTGAGTATTTAGATGAACGCATGGTGCCTGGTTTAGGTATTAGTTATCGGAACAAAGTATGGTCTGCTAATATTGGCTTCAATTATGTATATAGAACATTAGAAAATGCAGATTTATTACGGCCAGAACTCAATATTAAAAGAGAGTTTGAAGCCACAGAATTAAATGCATATTTGCGTTATAAATTTGGTCCCAAAGCATCATTCTGGTCAAGTTATAGGCTGAATAATGAACCACCACAATTAAGACAATTGCAAGCTTTTGTAAACGTATCCGATCCATTGAATACCATTGTAGGTAATCCTAATCTAGAGCCTAGCAATGATCACCGAATTAATTTAGGGTTTAATTCCTTCGATTGGCAAAAACGAACGGGTTTTTACAGTTATGTTGGTGGAAATATAACCGAAAATCAAGTGGTTGCCAAAACCACGGTTGATGAAAATTTTGTGAGAACAACAACCTATACCAATGTGGATGGAAACTACAGAATGTATGCTAATGTAAATTATAGTAAGGATGTGAAATTAGATAGTTTACGAACTGTGAAAGTGAGTTTAGGTGCTAATGGAAACTTTAGCAGAAATATTAATTTCAATAATGACGTGCAATATGCTAGTCAAGTCCGATCTATTTCACCCGAAATTGGTCTACGCTTTACGTGGAAAGACATTATGGAATTTAGACCAAGATATGCTGTAGATTTTACCAAGAACACTTATGATTTACCCGAATTTGAAGATCGTGAGTTTTTAGAGCATAATCTAAACCTATCAACCGCCTTATTTTTACCTAAAAAGTTTGAATGGCGAAATGATATAGACTTTAATTACAACCCTAATATTGGACCCGGTTTTCAAAAAAGTGCATGGTTCTGGAATTCTACGTTAGCCTATTCTGTTTTAAAAGATGC
>CBFHJN010000157.1:0-7176 GCA_965655805.1 Flavobacteriaceae bacterium | reverse complement strand
CAGTAAAACGCAAAAGATAAATTTTAAGTTTTGTTAGTTAGTTAGGTAGTGGAAAATCCCAAATAGTCAAAGTTGATTATTTGGGATTTTTATTTTAAGTGATGTTTTGAATCCAAGCTTCTATATTATTTTTAAAGCAATGTAAATCAACATCTTAATGTGTGCTTCAGTTTTTTGGCACGTTGTTTGTTTTAAACTTAATAGGTTCAATTAAAACACAACAATTATGAAACAGATAGCATATTTTCTTGCGATACTTTTGGTATCAAGTACAGCGGTAATGGCAAAATCTACAGATTTACCAGATCAGAAAGCGTATGAAATAAATAATAGCGGTTATGGAAATGGCTATGGTAATAATTTCATTTTTGTGGAAGGCGGTATTGAGTTTTCTTTATTTCCAGATGGTCAATTTGATTTTCATATGACAAATTACTCCAACAATGTAAACGTATCGTTAAACACACCTAATGTAAGTATTAGCTTTAATACCGGATACGATTATGGTGGATATCTACAATATGATGAATTTGGAGCCATTATTCAAATAGAACACATTCCTATTTATTACGATTATTATGGTCGCGTAGTTCGGGTTGGCGATGTTAGGATGCGCTATAATAGTCTGGGATATTTAGCGAGTGTTGGTGGATTGTACATACATTATAACCGTTACAACCAATTTACTTATTGTTCTGGTTTTATCAACCCATTTAACCGCGTTTATGTTTACAGACCATGGCACAGATACTATGTGGTACCAGCACATAATTACCGCGTAGTTTATAAAAACCCATATAGACAATACTATACACCTGTTCGATACCGTTATTCAACACCTTATGTTAATAATTATAGACGCACTAGTGCAGTAGCAAGTAGACGTGGAAATAATATTTCAAGACGGTCAGAATTGGCAACAGTTTCACCAAACAGACGTGGGAATTCAGTTTCGCAGCAAGCACCTCGAAACCGAAATAATTCCAATAATGATGTAAGAAATACTACACCTAGACGTTCCAATAACACACAATCATATAGTAACATGCGTCGTAACGAAATTACTAATAACACAAGATCTAGAAGTAATAATTCAGCAAGTGCTAGAACTGGAAACAGAAAAATTTCTACTTATAAATCAAAAGATAACAATACCAGAAATAGCTCTGTTAGACAGCAATCATCACGAGTTAGTAAAAATAATCGCGTAAATAAAAAACCAAACGTTACTAAATCTCGTACATATAGTAAAGAAAGAAAAACTACTAGAAATTCCAGAAAATCGGACTCGAGTAGAAAAAGATAAAATTTTTGGTTGGTTAGTAAGAAAGTCCTGCGAACTGTATGCCTCAAAGCTACGTCGTGGGATTTTCTCGTTTAATACGTTTTATAATGTTATTGATTAATTCAGATACATCATCTGAAAAATTAAAGACATATACAATGATGCCAAAGAAAACGGTAATTAAAAACGATTTCAGTCCGATGTTTACAATTGGATGCCAAGGAAAATCCCAAAAATAAAACAGACCTAAACTAACAATTAATAGCACTAAAACTTTAACTGTATTAAAGGTAAATGGTTGCATTTTCAATTTCACTTTTACAAACCACAGTTTGGCCATATTATAGACTAATATTGCTAAAAACGTAGCAAAAGCTGCACCATTGATGCCATAAACGGGAATGAATACCATATTCAAAACAACGGTTAACACAGCTAGAAACATGCCCAAAACAAGCACCATGCGGTAATAATCGCTATTGAATAAAATGGCGTTATTATTGCCTAATAAACTATCCGTAAGCTTGGATAAACTAATAACAAAAACAACCACTAAGCCATCCGCATAATTATCATTTATAAATTGATATAATTCATTAATATTCAAAATAATAAGCAAAAAAATAAATCCACTTATTATAAACAAACTCAAGGAGCTTTTCTTATAAATAATATCTAACTCTGCATTATTTTTATCATTAAGTAATTTAGCCGTTAAAGGACTTATTATCTGATGCATGGAACGGCTAGGAACGGCTATGACCGAAGCAATATAGATGGCCACACCATAATACGCCACGTATTCAATTGATACATATCTATTCAACATAAATTTGTCCACTTCCAAAATAACATTGGCAACCGAACCTGCAACAATAATAAGGGTTGTATACTTTAAAACAGATGAAAGATTGGTTAATTTAACCATCTGAAAAGAAGGAAAACGCAAGCTAAAAGCATACAGTTTCATGATAATTACGCGAAGGATATATACACCAGTAATGCTATAAATAAGCTGCTCAACATTTATATACCCTAAATACAGGCAAAATAATAAAATCATAGTTCCAGCTCTATGAAATACTTCTTTCATGAAATTCCCAAAAACACTTTGCATTTGTACACGCGACCACGCATAAAATACTTCAAAATATGAAAATGCAACCGCTGAAATAAAAATGAGCCAAACATAATCGCCAACAATGGCATTGGTTCCTGATAGCCATGTGCTAATAGCATCAAATGCCAAATAACCAACCAAAGCTGTAGGAATAATAATGGCCAATGGTAGAAACAACATCAGTATTAAAAAACTATTTTGAGTTTGTCGTGTTTTATAAGTTGAGTAGAATTTTATTAACGTATTATGCACACCAAACGCCAGTATTGGCATCATAACATTAGCCGTTGAAAATATATAAGTAATTAATCCGAAATATTCATCACTTATAAATTCAGTAAATAAAAACAGTACATTTATAGCACCTAATCCGAAACCTAGATAGGTAATAATCGTGTTTTTTATGGACTGACTGGTAACAATTCCCATTTTAAAGTAATTCTGATAACGTTTTAGTTAAGGCTTTCCGACTATATTTTTGCAAACCGATACCATGTGATTGTAAATTACCCTTTTTGTAAGCCTTAAAATACGATTCAATCTGTGCTTTTAAAGCATTATAATCGTCATACGCGAAATAGGTTCCTGTATTAGTTTCTTTTAAAATAGTTGCTACATCTGATCCGTCTGGACCTAAAGCCATAATTGGTCTTTCGGAAACCATATATTCAAATAGTTTACCTGGAATAATACAACGCGTGTCTGGTGAATCTATTTCAACCAACAATAATACTTGTGATTTTTTTTGAAATATAATTGCTTCTTCGTGTGATACATAGCTTACTTCATTTACATAATCACTTAACCCATGATGTTTAATCGACTTTAGTATATCCTCGCTAACATAACCTACTAAATTCAATTGAAAGTTGTTTGCAAAACTTGGTAAATCAGCAACTAAACCACTTAATACTTGCCATAAAACTTCAGGATTTCGTTTCGATAATAATGATCCAATATGAGCTATTGTGAATTGAGAATCTAATGTAGGTTTGGCAACTGTATTTGTATCATAACCATTTGTAATAACTGAAATAGGTTTTTGGGTTTTAGCTTCAAATTCTGTTTTCGTTACATGGCTCGTAACAATTAACCTATCAGCCGTATTTAATACCTCATGCTCTAATTCTTCGTGCTTCTTTTTAGCGCGATTAGTAAGCTTTAATTGCTTATGATAGCCAATGGTAGTCCATGGATCTCGAAAATCCGTTAACCATGTTACCTTGTGTTTTTTTTTAAGCTCTAAACCAATCAAATGCAAACTGTGCGGAGGACCTGTGGTTATAAAGGTATCTACTCCCTCTATCTCTATATAATTCTCTAAAAAAGCAACGGATGGTTTGACCCAACTTTTTCGTGCATCTGGAATAAAAAAGTTTCCACGAATAAAGAGTAATAATTTTTCTAAATTAGACTGTTTTTCATCAGAGGTAATAATTCCTTTACTAATCGTTTCTGTTTTCTTTTTCGAAAATAATCCAGCTACTTTATAAGGTTCGGAAATGGGTTGTTTGATGATTGTCAACGTATCAGAAACTTCCGACAGCAAACTTTCATCTAAAATTGGATAATTTGGATTTTCAGGAATGTAAACAATAGGCTCAATATCAAAATCTGGTAAATATTTTACAAATTTCAACCAACGTTGTACACCTGGACCGCCAGCTGGTGGCCAATAATAGGTAACAATAAGAACCTTTTTGCGCACACTAATCCGTTTTACGTTTAAATTCAAAAAACAATCCTCCTAAACATAGTAGACCGAATATCACGGAACTTGCCAAAGCAATATTTCCACCGGTTTGTATAACTTTAGGTTCAAACTTAAATTCTATGGTATGTTTTCCTGCTGGAATGTTCATGGCACGTAATACATAATTAACACGTGTATATGGTGTTAATTTGCCATCTAAATAAGCATTCCATCCTTGATTATAATATATTTCAGAAAATACAACAAAACCATCAACCGCAGATTCCGATTGGTATTTAATATAATTAGGTTTGTACACGTCAACGTTAATAGTTGCCGATGAATCCAAAGTAAACGTTTGGCTTTCCAAGCCTTTCATACTGGTTATTGCCACCTGCTTGGTGTTGAGGCTATCCAGCTTTAAAATTTCAGTATTAGCATCATGTACCTGTTCTAATTGATTTACAAACCATGCATTTCCATTGGCATCTGTATTGGTATAAGGAAATATATTGCCATCGTCATCTTGAGCGATTATGTATTTTACATTTAGCATATTCAGGACGTGAATATTATTTTGCGAAATATGAAAATCAAACAATTCATTAAAACGTTTCAATTTAGCCGCGTGATATCCAGAAATTGAATTATGAAAATAGGACGCACGTGCACCACCCGAAGCCAAATCAAAAACCCTAAAATGACCAGAATCTTTCTGAATTTCTAAATCGGCCGCATTGGCTTGATATGGCTTATTCACTTGAATGGAAGAAACAAAATTATCGTTATTCACATAACGCCTGTCTACGCCTACTAAATCGAAAATTATTAAACCCGCAAAAATGACAATAACCAGTTTTTCAGATAATTTCTCCTTGAGAAACATAAAAATTGTTCCTGCTGAAAGCAAAACAAGAATTAAGGTTCGGATGGTATCTTGTGTAAAAATGGATTTTCTATCCTTAACAACAGCATCAATAAATTGTGGTCCATAATTTTGACGATAAATCCCATCATTAGCACCAACAAAATTGAATAAACTAGTTTTGAATAACACAAAAACAACGGCTAAACCAGCTGTTATAATGGCTGTATATTTTAAAGCATTTAGTTTTTCTTCTTGCTTTTCTAATGGATTAAATAACCGAACCAATCCGAATATTGCCAAAACGGGAATACACAGCTCTAGTATTACTTGAATTGAACTAACCGCTCTGAACTTGTTATACATAGGAACAAAATCAATAAAGAAATCGGTTAAAAACCCGAGGTTTTTCCCATAAGATAATAAAAGCGATAAAACTGTTCCACCAACAAGCCACCATTTCAAACGACCTTTCACTAAAAACAAAGCCAAAACAAACAGAAATATTACAACCGCTCCTACATAAGCTGGTGCTTCCACAATGGTTTGATCTCCCCAATATGTTGGTGTTTGTTTCACTTCCTGCAACGCTTGAAGTGGTGTTGCTCCCATAGCAATAAATGCATCATATGTAGCAGAATCTTTTCCAACATCCTCATAACTACCACCTCCTAAAAAGCGTGGAATGTAAAGATTAAAGGTTTCTAAAATTCCATAACTGTATTCCGTAATATAATCTTTGTCTAAACCTGAAGTTACTTCTTTAGGCGACCCATCAGGATTGATGGTTAAATCACTTTGGCTTCTCGTGCTTTCTGTGGCATATTCTTGAGTAGCTAAGATATTTGTTGCATTTAGACCGATGGCTAAAAGCACTGCTGCCGCCAAAATACCAACAGATTTGAAATAATGTGGTAACACTTGTTTTTTATAGGCATCTATTAAATACACAATGCCTAAAATAAGCACCAAAAACATGAGATAATAAGTCATTTGAAAGTGATTTGCCACTAGCTCTATAGCCATAGCAACTGCAGTCAATAGAAATCCAAAAATATATTTTTTTCTAAACGTGAGAATAATACCACTTAACACTAATGGCATATAAGCAATGGCATGCGCTTTAGAATTATGACCAACGCCCAAAATAATAATTAAATAAGTAGAGAATCCAAAAGACAAAGCACCCAAAGCTGCTAATTTAAAATCGACTTTTAATGTCAGTAACAAAATGTAAAATCCTATAAAATAAAGAAAGAGATAATCCGCTGGACGTGGTAAAAAGCGTAAGGTTAAGTCAAGTTGTTTAATATAATTATGTGGATATTTTGCGCCTAATTGATACGTTGGCATGCCACCAAAGGCACTATTGGTCCAATAGGTTTCTTTACCTGTTTCAGCTTTAAAATCCTTTTGCTGCTTGGACATACCAATGTACTGCTTAATATCACTTTGATAAATTTCTTTACCTTTTAAAACAGGACTAAAATAAGCTAAAGAAATACAAATAAAACCTACTAAAACAAGAATATGAGGTAGGCATTTTTTTATTGAAAATTGCATGAAATAGGATTAATCAATGAAGGCGAAAATTAATCAATTTCTTCGTAATCTACATATTCACCAACGTTTTTATTTGAAGTATTTGATTGTGGCACTTTGTCAATAACCGTTTCACCTTCATTTTTGGAAGGTTGTTTATGTTGTTTCTGATTAAATTGTTGTCCGAACTGCTCGCCAAATTTAGCTTCTGCTTTTTTGGCAACGTATCGCATTAGAGCAGGTGCAAATAGGCGCGATAAAATTTTTATCCCGTACCAAACTAATAAAATAATTAAAATTGTTTTTATCAAACCTGTAAAAGATGCTTCCTGAAGCATAATATTAAATTTTTACAAAAATACAAATCTTACTATTTAAATTAGCCCTTAAACACTTAAAAAAAGTATAAAATATCTATATTTGAATTCAAAGACAAACTTATGAAATCTATCAAACCCTATTTATTTCTACTTGTTTCGTTTACAACACTTTATTCATATGCACAGTACACGGAAGTCATTAATTCTAACCGACCAGGTGTTTCGCAAAGTGCTTTTTCTGTTGGAACGAATGTGGTTCAATTTGAAGTGGGACCTTATATGTTGAACGAAACACACAATCTTTTAAATCGAGAAGATAAAAGTTTTGGTGCTGATTTTGCCGTGCGTTAC
>CBFHJN010000156.1:0-7233 GCA_965655805.1 Flavobacteriaceae bacterium | reverse complement strand
TAAATTTAACTCGCAAGATAGTAATTCTTGAGGTCCTGATGTTGTAACACATTCTATTGTACAAATACTGTATTCATCCGTGTCAAAACGTGATTTCAGTGTTGCATTGGTTATTATCTTACTACCAACTTTAGGGCAGGATTGAATGGTGACTTTTTTTATAGCGCTAATAAAACCAATTAGTTTGGTTCCTTTTCCTTTAATATCTTTTTCATTAAAAAAACTTTTTCCTACGATAGAGGAGCAAGTTTGCGCTGCATTTTCTACTAAACCAGCTTCATTAAAAACACCATTGTCATTAAAAATACAATCTGGTTTTATAATATATGATGTTGATACGTGCTCGTCATCAATTGTCAAGACATTATCAACCATTAAAAATGGTGGTTTATGCGGTAAAAAATTTGCGATATTTAGGTGGCTAACATCCATTAAGCCGCAATAATGGTTTTCATTTCACTTGTAGCGATCACTTCATTTGATTGGTTAACCACTTGAATTTCTACCATGGTAATTCCCATAAACTCATGAAGAATAGTAACACTAGTTTCAATGTTTTCACCAACTTTAGGCAACTGATGAATGGCAATAGATTTTATAGAACCAATATAACCAGTTGGTGCATCTTCACCTTTCAAGTGGTAATCGTAACCGGTATGTAAAGCAACGGATTGCGCCATATTTTCTACTAAACCCGGTTCAGATAATAGGCCATTTTCAATAAAAATATTGGTCTCTAAAATTCTAAAATTTGAAACTAAATTTTCTAAAGAAAACGCCATTAAAGTATCTACCATTACGAACGGTGTTTTTTGCGGAATTAAATGGGTAATATTCGTGATTGGTAAAACGGGAGTTGTCATAATTTAGCAAACGGTTAAAAGTGCATAGGCATAAGAAAATCGGGAACTTTCAGGAACTGATAGTAATATTTTATCACCTTTTTTTAGCTTGCCTGATTTTGAAAGCTCTTCAAGCATAAGAAATATAGATGCCGAACCTACATTACCAACTTTACTTAAATTCATAAACCAATTTTCCCAAGGAATTTCAACATCATTATCTACCATTTCTTGGTACAACTTATCTTTAAAAAAATGTGAAGAAATATGAGGTAAATAGAAATCTATTTCATTTGGTTTTAAATCGTGTTTGGCAATTGCTTTCTTTAAACTGTCAACACCTTTTTTAAGAATATTAGCACTTAACAATTTGACGTCTTGTTTGATGGCGAATAACGATTTTTCACTCCATTCACTTGTTTCATATTCACTCCATGGTTTTAAAAAACCGGTATCTAGTTTGTCTCCACCAGCATACATGCAGGCTTCCAATTCATGAGCGTAGGAGTAGCCTTCCATCCATTCTATGCGCATAGGCATATTACCATTGGGTTTGTCTTCCAATAAAAAAGCTCCAGCTCCATCAGACAGCATCCAGCGTAAAAAATCTTTATTAAAGGCAAGTATAGGATTGTCTTCTAAAGCTTGAAGGTGTTTAATTTCATTTTCAAAGATATGACCTTTCATCCAAGATGATATGCGCTCAGAACCTGAAGCGACAGCATTTTTTGTTTGGCCAGATTTTACAGATAAATATCCGAATTTTAAAGCGTTCATACCTGAACAGCATGCTCCTGAAGGCGAATTTATTTCAACATTATCACTTTTTAAAAATCCGTGAACCATGGCAGCATGTGATGGCAATATTTGATCTGGACTAGATGTACCACAGGATAGCAATTCAATATCTGAAGATTTAAAGGTATCATCGCATAACAGCTCAATGGCTTCTTTAGCTAACTGGGCATTGTTATGTGTTACATTTCCATCATCATCTAAAGCGTAATACCGCGTTTTTATTTGGTTGTTACGCAAAACAATACGTCGTCCTTTAGACGCTTTTCCATTGATAATCCCTAATTTATCCTCCATTTCGTCGTTGCTAATTGGACGATTTGGTAAAAATTTTGATATTTTAGTTATGTAAACTTCCTTCATTTTAAATTGCCTTCCCTTTTAATTCTACTGATGCGTAATATACTTTTTCTTTTTTTATTTGCCCATAAAAAGGCAAATAAGTCAACAAAAATAAGATAAAAACTATTGGTGAAATCAGCCAAATAGCAATTAATAAATAATAATTAAATAATTTAACTAAAAACCGCCTCTTAGATGTGTTTTTATCACTCTTGTTGGTTATTATGTTGGCCCATTTAGAAAATATAGCATTTGCACGCTTATCAACTGTAATTAAAAACGGCTTAATTTTTACAGCATCTATCAGCAATAAATTGTTTTGTAGCTGTTGGTAATCATTTTGCATGAGGTGTTTTAGAATAACGGTTCCAAATTTGGAAGCTTCAGTTATATCTTTTTGCGATACGCCTGGTTTTGGGAAAATTCCTAAAAAACGTTTTTTAACACCTGTAAACATCCACTGAACTATAGTTATTACACTTATGTGATTGATGTTTCTGTCTACCAAAACAATATTACCAACTAAATTAGCTTGGAGTTCGTGTAATTTATGCTTCAGTTTTTCTTGAGCCATAATCCACATGTTTCTGCAGCCAATAACAGTTATAACTGGTGTGTTAGATAAAAGTTTTTTAGCTTCTGGAGTGGCTAAAAATGAGGTGGTAGGTAAGGACGGTGTTAAATACCAAACAGAATAGCCAAATAAAACTAAATCATATTTTTTATTTAAAATTTCTTCAGAAATGGGTTTTATAGCTCTTGGCTCTTGACGAAATGTTTCTGGAAAAACGCCAAAAAACTGTTCTTTATTCCAAGGAAACGGGAATGCCTCCTCCATTTGAATATTCAAATATGTAAAAGCAGTTTCATCGTTTTGCATGGTTCTAACCATGTTAGTTAGAATTTCCGTTAATTGACCAGATTGCGAATAATAAATGACTAAAACCTGTTTCATTTTATGCGTTTTTTGAATCCCAAAAGCTAAAGTAATTAAACCATTGCAACGGATACTTTTCTAACATCCAAGTTAGGCTTTGGGTATATTCTTTAAGCAACCCTTGGGCATCACGATGTTTGGCTTCCGATCGTCTTGCATACAAATGATAATGTTTATTAGTTTCTTTCATAACGTACACAAATAGAACAGGTACGTTTAAACGTGATGCTAACATAAAGGGTCCAGCTGGAAATTTAGCTGATTTACCTAAAAGCATTTCTGATAATGATTTTGTGTCTTTTATATAACGATCACCTGTAATACAAACAATTTCGTTTCTTGCTAAAGCGGCATTTACCTCAAAAATATGCGATAAATCGTCGCTGATAATGATGAGGTTTATATTCGATTTTTCCCGAACGCTATCCAGATAGTTTTTTATAGCTGTATGTTCTACATCAGTTGTTAGCAAGCTTATAGATGCGTTATCTTCCAGTTGATTAAAAAAATGCTCTGATATTTCAAAATTACCAACGTGTGCACTTATTAATATGCCACCTTTCTTTTCTTTTAATGTTTCGGTAATATTATGCATACCATCAAATTCATAAGTGAATTTATTACTTAAGTTAGATGAAATAGCGATTTTATCTAAAATGGTTTGTCCAAAAACATAATAACTTTTATATATACTTATGTAACTCTTAAATTTAGAGTAGTTTAATCGATTTTTGAAGTAATAATAAATGGCTTTGGTGCTATCTTTTGAAAAGAAACAGAAATAGGCTGCTACCAAATAGAGTACTAAATAGGCTACTCCCATGCCTAAATGTTTCATAATAAAAACATAGATTTTATATCCGAGAACGGTACCTCTTGATTTTCCTTGCCATTCAGTAGCCATAAAAATATGTCGTGTAGATTAGCTTAATTTGCGCTCAATCAGGTTGTAAAAATCTTGAAGCGTTGTAACGTTTACAAAGTCTTCGCCAACCAATTTTACACCAAAATTGGATTCAACTGCAACAACCAAATCAACAAAATCTAGGCTATCAAGTTCTAATGTTTCTTTAAGATTTGCTTCTGGAGAAATATCATCTTGCTCAACCTCAAATTCATCAATAAGAAAGTCGTTTATTTTTTCAATAATAACTTCTGTCGTCATTTCTCAATATTATTTTTTAATAATTAAAGCTGAATTTGTTCCGCCAAACCCAAACGAATTGGACAAAAATACATCAAATTTTTTGTTTAACGTTTTGTTAACTAAATTTAATTTGCTTGCTGCTTCATCAGGTTCATCTAAATTAATGTTTGGCGCAATAAAGTCGTTTTGCATCATCAAAATAGAGTACAAAACTTCACTGGCACCTGCCATCCAGCACTCATGACCTGTCATAGACTTTGTAGAACTTACATATGGGCCTTTTTCTCCAAAAACCTCTAATATGGCAAGTGCTTCATTGGTATCTCCAACAGGTGTTGAGGTAGCATGAGCATTGACATATTCAATGTCAGACGGACTTATATTGGCCTGTTTTATGGCCATTTTCATGGCACGCGCTGGACCATCTACGTTGGGTGTTGAAATATGATCACCATTAGAGGAAAATCCGTAACCAATAATTTCACCATAAATGGTTGCACCACGTTTAACGGCAGATTCATAGGTTTCTAAAATTAGAGTTGCTGCACCACCACTAGGCACTAAACCATCACGGTTTTTATCGAATGGACACGAGGCTTTTTTCGGGTCACTATTCACTGAAAAAACGCCTAAGCCATCAAAACTTCCCATGGCAATAGCGTTTATTTCTTGAGCACCTCCACAAATAACGTAATCTTGAAGCCCACTTTTTATGAGTTGATATGCCATTCCAATCGAGTGAGATCCGCTGGCACAGGCTGCGCTTATGGTAAAATTAATGCCACGTAATTTAAAAATTGTCGATAAATTCATGGTAACGGATGAATTCATGCCTTGAAAAATGGCTCCTGAACCTACAAGTGTTGTGTCTTTCTTTTCGCGAATTTTATCTACTGATTCTACAACCGATTTTGCGGTACTATCATTCCCATATAAGATACCAACCTCATGTTGGTCTAGAAAATCTTGAGATATTTTTGCGTTTTCTAAAGCTTCCAGCGTTGCTATGTATGCATATTCGCCTTCTTCACCTAAACTAATACGTTGCCTGCGTGATAATAGGTTTTTTAAATTGGGTTGTTTTACCATTCCGGTTAATGGGGAGCGATAGCCAAAATCTATTCGGTCTGTATCGGCTACAATTCCAGAATCACCATTGTATAATGATTGTTTTACTTCGTCTAAATTTTCGCCTATACAGGAATAAATACCCATTCCAGAAATTACAACTCTTCTCATTTTAAAAAACGTTTAAGAGTAGATACCTCCATTAATATTAATAACTTCGCCAGTAATGTAGGATGCTCGTTTTGAAGCTAAAAAGGAAACAGCATAAGCCACTTCTTCTGGTTCGCCAAAACGGTTTACAGGAATCATTCCTTTTAATTCCTTTTCATCCAAACTAGCTGTCATATCTGATTTTATAAATCCGGGAGCCACTGCATTTACGGTAATATTACGTTTGGCAACCTCTTGAGCTAAAGCTTTGGTTGCGGCAACTAACGCACCTTTTGCGGCTGAATAGTTTGTTTGTCCAGCTGTGCCTTTAACGCCTGAAACCGAAGCCACATTTATAATCCGTCCATAACGATTGCGTAGTAATTTTTGGATTAAGTGGTTGGTAACATTATAAAAACCATTTAAGGATGTGTTTATAACATCTTGCCAATCTTCTGGTGGCATCCACATGAACAGACCATCTTTTGTAATTCCCGCATTGTTTACAATAACTTCAATGATGGCGTCTTTATTTTGCTCCTGCCACGCATCCAATGCCGATTTAACTTGGTTAGAATCTGTAACATTGAATTGAATTATTTCGGCTGTTTTGCCTAAAGCTTCAATGTCCTTTTGCGTTTCTAAAGCAGCGTCTTTATTGCTATTGTAATTTATTAAGATGTGGTAATCGGAATCTTGAGCAAGTTGTTTGCAAATTGCTTTCCCAATTCCTCGAGAACCACCAGTAATTAAAGCACATTTCATGTATTTGTATTTTTCAGGCTATGTTTTATCAGTTTGCTATAAACTAATTAAATAATTCTAGATTATCAAACCATTGGTTGTTTAAAGGTTCTCCTTTTGGCGTTAAGTATGTCCAAGATTTTTTCTTTTTAACACGTGCTAGACCATTAATAAAACCTTTTTCATTGTTTTTAGAGAATATTGAAAACCCACCTGCTGTTATTTCATAATCTTCTGGAATAACCATCTCACCTGATTTGTTAATAAAACCCCATTCTTTTCCGGATGTAACTGGTGCTAAACCGCTATCGCTAAAAATTTCAGCGTCTTTATACTGAAAAGGAATAATAATCTCGCCAGATGTATTGATATAACCCCATTTTTTACCCTCATTTACAGGTGCTAATCCGTTTTTAAAAGCACGTGCTTTATCAAATTTTGGTTGAATAATCCACTCACCTTTAGTATTTATAAATCCTATTTTGCCGTCTTTTTTAGCATAGGTATTTTCAGAATTATTGGAGAAATCCCAAATCTTTTCGGCTCCAGAAACTTCCTTAAATTCGCCATTGATTATTAAGCCATAGCGATCTCCTAAATTGGCTACAATATTACCATCGTAATCATTGCTAACACCATCGTATTCCGTTTTGACAACGTATTTTCCATTAGCATCTACCAACCCCCATTTATCATTTTCTAAAACTTTGGCTGAACCATTTTCAAAAGCAAATACTTTGGTGAATTTTGGTTCTACTACAATTTCGCCCTTTGGGTTTATAAAACCAACACCAGATTCTGTTCTATAAATAGCATACCCATTTTCAAAATCATAAATTTTATTCGATGTGACATCTTTTAAAACTTGTTCACCTTTTTTATTAATATATATCCAGTTTTTATCCTTTAAAACTACGGCAATGCCTGAATTAAATGCTTTAGTTTTATCAAATTGTGGTTGAATAACCCACTCACCCTTTCGGTTAATAAAACCCCATGTTTTTTTGTCTAGTGAGGCTTCAGCTAAATCGTCAGAAAAGTTTTTTGCTACTTTAAACTGTGGTTTAATATGCCAGTCGCCTGTTTTTGAGATATAACCATAATCGCCATTTTGATTAGCCAACGCTAATTCTTGAGCTTGAATAGATAGTCCTAAAAAAAGTAGGAATACAAAGAATGCTGCTGTTTTTTTCATAATAAAATTATGT
>CBFHJN010000155.1:0-7260 GCA_965655805.1 Flavobacteriaceae bacterium | reverse complement strand
CTTTTTTTATTAAGATCATCTTACGTTTTTTCAAACAACGCTCATTAGTTGGTTAAAATTCTAATTTATTTTCTTCAATAGAGATGCCTAGCCAAAAGAATTAGCTTATTTCCCCGTTTGAGCCAATTTATTCGTCGTTGGTCTAAAAAATTAAATTATTAATTAAAAGTGCTGTTATATTTGTTTCACCATAACATAAGTAGGTTAAGTTTATGGTAGATTTGGGGCAAAAAAGGTGAACATCTGTTCGCCTTTTTTCATTTTATTCCCACAAAAGTGGAAATCTTTTTAAAACCTGCTTTTCAATATATTTTAACTTTTAGAAACAATCAATAATTAGGAATCTATCCAAGATAAATCTAATAACCATAAATTTTAACTTTAATAAGTCTCGACTGCGCTCGACCGGACAGATACAGATCTAAACAAAAAAAAGCAAATTCTTTCGAATTTGCTTTCAGTATATTTAAAACGTTTAACGCTACTTACTTCGCTTCAGCAAAACGTCTTTCGACTTCGTTCCAGTTAATCACATTAAAAAAGGCATCAATATAATCTGGACGTCTATTTTGATAATTTAAGTAGTATGCATGCTCCCAAACATCCAATCCTAAAATTGGTGTTCCGCCACAACCAACATCTGGCATTAAAGGGTTATCTTGATTTGGAGTTGAACAAATTTCAACTTTGCCGCCTTTATGAACACACAACCAAGCCCATCCAGAGCCAAATTGCGTAGCGGCTGCATTGCTAAATTTTGTTTTAAAATCTTCCATACTTCCGTAAGCAGATTCAATAGCATCTTTTAAGTCGCCAGATAAACGACCTTTGCCTTCCGGATTCATAACTTCCCAAAACAGGGAGTGATTATAAAATCCACCACCATTATTTCTAACACCTTTATTATCCATATCTAAATTGATTAGGATGTTCTCAATGGTTTTACCTTCTAAATCAGTGCCTTCAATAGCAGCATTTAATTTTGATGTATAACCAGCATGATGTTTAGAGTGGTGTATTTCCATTGTGCGCGCATCTATGTGCGGCTCTAACGCATCATAAGCATATTTTAATTTCGGTAATTCGAAAGCCATAATTTATATCTGTTTTTAATTGTTAATATTATAATTCTCTCAAATTTACGGAATATCGCCTTCAATTAAAAATAATAAATACCTATCAAATCATTGATAGTTTCTATCTTGTGTCAAATTCCATTTTATTTATGTTGGCCAACCATCCGTACCTTATTTACAACGCATCAGCTGGAAGTGGTAAAACCTACACACTTGTAAAAGCCTATTTAACTATTTTATTGAAAGCATCCGGAACCTTGACTTTCAAGAACATTTTGGCCATTACGTTTACCAACAAAGCAGCTGGCGAAATGAAAACGCGAATTATTGATGCGTTAAAAGATTTTTCTTCGGAAGACATTCTTACCCAATCAAACCCAATGTTTGAAGATCTCTGCCTTGAATTGGATATGTCAGCAACTGATTTAAGCTCTAAGAGTCATCGTATTTTAGATGCCATTATGCACAATTATGCTGCTTTTGATATTTCAACTATTGATGGATTTACGCATAAATTAATAAGAACTTTTGCCCACGATTTAAAATTACCTTTAAATTTTGAAGTGGCTTTAGATGTGGAAACCTTGTTAAATGAAGCGGTTGACCGATTAATTTCCAAAGCAGGAACGGACAAACGCCTCACCAAAACCTTGGTTGATTTTGCCATTGAAAAAGCCGATGATGACAAAAGTTGGGATGTTTCCAGAGATTTTTACGCCATTTCCAAACTTTTGATAACTGAAAACGACAGACCTTACATTGAAGAACTCCAGGACAAAACGTTGGATGATTTTAAAGCATTGAAATCTACATTACGCGATGAAATTACAAAAACCGAACAATTAAGTATCGATAGTGCAACCCAAGCCTTGTGTTTTATAAGTGAAAATGGTTTGGAATTTGAAAATTTTACACGAGCCTCTATTCCTAATTATTTTAAAAAAGTATCAGAAGCAGATTTTAGTCAAAATATAGATACGGTAAAATGGCCTACCGAACTTATCGAAGGAAATACCATTTACCCAAAATCCAAAACAGATGCTGAAATAGCCTCAACTATTGAAAGTATACAACCGCAATTAGCGGAGTTTTTTATCACCACGAAAACAGCCGTTTTAAATTTCAAATTACTGAAAGCTATTTATAGAAACCTGACTCCTCTTTCTGTTTTAAGTGTTGTAAATACGGAATTACAACTTATAAAAGAAGAACAAAACGTGATGCTTATTTCCGAGTTTAACGGTTTAATTAGTCAGGAAATAAAAAACCAACCAACGCCATTTATTTATGAGCGGATTGGTGAAAAATTTAAACATTATTTTATTGATGAATTTCAGGACACATCAGAATTGCAATGGCAAAACCTAACACCATTACTGGATAATGCCATAGCATCGCAACCAGGCAGTATGATGTTGGTTGGCGATGCTAAACAAGCAATTTACAGATGGCGAGGTGGAAAAGCGGAACAGTTTATAAACCTCTATAACAAAACTGAAAACCCGTTTCATTTAGAACCT
Organism: Flavobacteriaceae bacterium; assembly: GCA_965655805.1. Classification (GTDB taxonomy): domain Bacteria; phylum Bacteroidota; class Bacteroidia; order Flavobacteriales; family Flavobacteriaceae; genus Algorimicrobium. The sequence continues at coordinate 4,664 of CBFHJN010000155.1, read as the reverse complement.
GAAATAATTTCATTGGATTCTAATTACAGGAGTTTTCAGGAAATCATAAATTTCAATAATGGCTTTTTTAGCTATTTATCGGCCACTATTTTTAGTCATTCGGACCATAGTAGTTTATATCTTAACGCAAAACAAAACCTTAAGAAAGAGGCATCTGGATATGTGCAATTAGAATTCCTGGATTTAAATGATGTGGATGATAAAGCAATAGCTTATTCCGAAGAAGTTTATAATACCATTAAATCCTGTTTAGAAAACGGTTTTCAGGAAGCTGATATTTGCGTGTTAGTCCGAAAGAAAAAAGAAGGCGTTGCTATTGCTAATTATTTAAGTGAGCAAGGACTGAATATCATGTCTTCGGAAACGTTGTTACTAAACAGTTCGCAGAATGTTCAGTTTGTAAATAATATATTGCGCTTGCTTTTACAGCCCGAAAATCAGGAAATTAAAGCCGAAATTCTACTACATATTGCACATTTATGTCAAATTGAAGATAAACACAGCTTTTTAAAACCGCGTGTTAATCTATCAATTAATGAATTATTCAAAAATTTAGAGTCGCTAGACTATTTTATAGATTATACAGAATTGGTTCAGCTATCTTTTTATGATTTGGTGGAAACTATTATTCGTCAATTTAAGCTAATTCAGCATTCCGATGCATTTATTCAATATTATATGGATGTTGTTTTGGAGTTTTCTGAAAAACAGCTGGCAGATATTGGTAGCTTTTTGCATTATTTCGATTCTAAAAGTGAAAAATTAAGCATTGTAACACCTGAAGGTTATCAAGCTATTCAGATAATGACGGTTCACAAATCTAAAGGACTGGAATTTCCAGTCGTTATTTTCCCGTTTGCTGATTTAGATATCTATCGTGAGGTAAGTCCGCAGGAATGGTTTCCCATAAACCCTGAAACTTTCAACGGATTTAGTCATACGCTATTAAATTATAGCAAAGCTTTTGAAAATTACGGTGAAGCTGGTTTAGAAATTTTCAATAAACATCAAGCGGAACTGGAATTAGATAATATTAATATTCTGTATGTGGCTCTTACCAGACCTGTTGAGCAATTGTATATCATTTCCAAATTAGATATCACCTCAAAAGGTGTTGTTAGCGAAAAAAGTTACGCAGGATTTTTGATTAACTATTTACAACATACTGGAACATGGCAAGATCAGCAATTGGTGTATCATTTTGGTGACAAAACGAAACAATCGGAAACAAAAACTAACAAAACCACATCTATTATTCGCAATAGTTTTATTTCCACGCCAAAAGAATCACATAATATAAAGATTATTACACGTTCAGCTAGTTTATGGGATACGGTTCAAGAAAAAGCCATTGAAAAAGGAAATTTAATTCACGATATCATGGCTGAAATAAAATCGGAAGCGGACGTGAATCACGTTATACAATCTTTTTTAGAAGGTGGCATTATTAATAAAATTCAAGAACCCATTTTAAAGAAAACCGTTTTACAAATTATTCAGCATCCTAAACTTCAACCGTATTTTCAAGAAGAACATATAACGGTTTATAATGAACGAGATATTATTTCCAATGATGGTAGTATTTTAAGACCAGATCGTTTGGTACTTATGCATAAGAAAGATGCTGTAATTATTGATTATAAATCTGGACAGGAATTACCTAAACATTTACAACAATTAGAAAGTTATGAAGCCATTTTAAAGGTGATGAATTTTCAGGTTATCAAAAAAATACTTATTTATATAAATGATGGCATTGCTATAAAAGAATTTTAACTTTGCAGAAATATTAAACATTATGTACGGAAAAATACAACAACATTTAGAAAACGAGTTACAAGAGATAAAAGACAACGGACTTTATAAAACCGAACGTGTTATTACATCAGCCCAAGGCGCTGAAATAACTTTGAGTACAGGTGAAACCGTTTTAAACTTTTGTGCCAACAATTATTTAGGATTATCATCACATCCAGATGTTATCCAAGCGGCTAAAGATGTTATGGATACACACGGTTTTGGAATGTCGTCCGTACGTTTCATTTGCGGAACCCAAGATATTCATAAAGAATTGGAACAAAAAATAGCTGATTTTTACGGAACAGAAGACACCATATTATACGCAGCGGCTTTTGATGCCAATGGTGGTGTTTTTGAACCTTTATTAGGTCAAGAAGATGCTATTATTTCTGACTCCTTAAATCATGCCTCTATTATTGATGGTGTGCGTTTATGCAAGGCAGCTAGATACCGTTATCAAAATAATGATATGGCCGATTTGGAAAAACAACTGATTGAGGCAAACAAAAATGGTGCACGTCATAAAATTATTGTTACAGATGGTGTGTTTTCTATGGATGGTTTAGTTGCGCCTTTAGATAAAATTTGTGATCTAGCCGATAAATATGATGCATTAGTTATGATTGATGAATGTCACGCAACTGGATTCATTGGTAAAACAGGTCGTGGCACACTAGAAGAAAAAGGTGTAATGGATCGTGTAGATATTATAACAGGAACTTTAGGTAAAGCTATGGGTGGCGCCATGGGTGGTTACACAACAGCCAAAAAAGAAGTCATAGAAATTTTACGTCAACGCTCTAGACCGTATTTATTTTCAAATTCTTTAGCACCAGCTATAGTGGGCGCTTCTATTAAGGTGTTTGATATGCTAAAAAATGACACAAGCCTACGTGATAAGTTAGCATGGAATACTGAATATTTCAAAAATGGCGTTAAAAAAGCTGGTTTTGATATAGTTGATGGCGATTCTGCCATTGTACCAATTATGTTGTATGACGCCAAATTATCCCAAACTATGGCAAATATGCTTTTAAAAGAAGGCATTTATGTTATTGGATTCTTTTATCCCGTTGTACCAAGGGATAAAGCACGAATTCGTGTACAATTATCAGCAGCACATGAAAAAGAACATTTAGATCAAGCCATTTCGGCTTTTATAAAAGTCGGGAAACAATTAGAAATTATTTAAAATAATGACAAACAAGCAGATTTTAGGGGATTTATACAATATTTTTCTATATTTGTCTTTGTTAATAATATTTAACAACTTACTTTTGTTTACAATTAACACTTAAAAATTAAATTTTTGAATATGAAAAATCTTAGCAGATTATTGTTCGCTATGTTACTTATGCTAGGTATGAGTAACACGTACGCACAAGATGAAAACAACCCTTGGGCAATAAGCCTTGGAGTAAACGCAGTTGATTTCTATCCTACAGGTGAAGACGCACCTCTTGGTGAATACTTTGATGAATTCGTAAATGCTTCAGATCACTGGAACATTTTACCATCATTATCTTCATTAACATTAGGTCGTTACTTAAGTAATGGTTTCACAATAGGTGCAACTGCATCTTTAAACAAAATTGATAAATTTGGAGATGACAGAACTAGATTTGATGAAGTAATGTATTTCGGTCTTGACGGTACTGTAAAATACAGTTTTGGTCAATTAATTAACTCATCATGGTTTGAGCCTTACCTAGGAGTAGGTGGTGGTTATACATGGGTTGATGAAATTGGTGCTGGAACATTAAACGGAACCTTTGGAATTAATTTCTGGGTAAGTGAAAATGTTGGTATTACAGTTCAATCTGCTTATAAGCATGCTTTCGAAGATTATTTAGATACACACTTCCAACATACTGCTGGAGTTACATTTAAATTTGGTGGAAAAGATACTGATGGCGATGGTATATATGACAAAGATGACGCTTGTCCAGAAGTATTTGGTTTAGAAGCTTTCAACGGTTGTCCTGATACTGATGGTGACGGAATTGAAGATAGTAAAGATTCTTGTCCAAATGAAGCTGGTCCAGCTGAATTTAACGGATGTCCTGATACTGATGGTGACGGAATTGCTGATAAAGATGATTCTTGTCCAACAGTTGCTGGTTTAAAAGCTTTAAACGGTTGTCCAGATGCTGATGGTGATGGTGTTGCTGATAAAGATGACAAATGTCCAAATGAAGCTGGTCCTGCAGCTAACAACGGTTGCCCTTGGCCAGATACAGATGGTGACGGTGTTGCTGATAAAGATGATGCATGTCCAGATAAAGTCGGTACTGTTGCGAACAATGGTTGTCCAGAAGTAACTGAAGCTGTACAAAAAGCTTTAAATGCTTACGCTAAAACAATCTTATTTGATACAGGTAAATCTTCTATCAAAGCACAATCTGAAAAAGTTCTTCAAGATATCATTGCTATCTTAAAAGAATATCCTAATGCTAAATTTACAGTTGAAGGTCATACTGATAGTGTTGGTAGTGAAAACTTAAACATGGAATTATCTGAAGCTAGAGCGTTATCTGTAAAAGATTACTTAACTAGTAATGGTATTGATCAATTTAGATTATCTTCTAAAGGTTTTGGTGAAGCTAAGCCAATTGACTCTAACAAAACTAGAGCTGGTAGAGCTAACAACAGACGTGTAGAAATTAATTTAGTGAAATAAATTATTTCACATAAATAAATAGAAAAACGCTCCGAATATTCGGAGCGTTTTTTATTTTTATAACATGACAACTTTTATACATGACGTCCTTGCTGATTTAAATAAGAAGCAAGTTGATGTTTCTAAAATTACACTTATTCTGCCTAGTAAACGTGCTGGTGTATTTTTAAAACATGAATTAACC
>CBFHJN010000154.1:0-7284 GCA_965655805.1 Flavobacteriaceae bacterium | reverse complement strand
AAATCTTCTACAAAGCCAACACCTTCGCCATATGAAATTTGAAAATAATTGGAGAGTTTTCGGTATACCTGTTTTATAAAGTCAACATTTGGAAGCACCTTTAAAAACTGATCTTCCAATTTACTTTTATCGGTGTTATTTTTTAAAATAACGGCAAATGCTTTTTCGCCATTTCTACCTGCACGTCCTGCTTCTTGAAAATAACTCTCTAAACTTTCGGGTAGGTTTAAGTGAATAACCGTTTTTACGTTTGGTTTATCAATGCCCATTCCAAAGGCATTGGTGGCAACCATAATCAGTTTTTTTTCACTTAACCAATCTTGTAGTCTGTTATCTTTTTCGGTATTTGAAAGTCCTCCGTGAAAAAATGTAGATGAGAAACCTTTCTTTTCTAAAAATTGACTGATTTCAATGGTTGCCAACCGGTTTCGAACATAGATAATAGAAGGCGCCTGATTTTTTTTTAAAATACGTTCCAAATGATAATGCTTATCAGTAGCATCAAAAGTCATATAGGCTAAATTATCCCGATTAAAAGATTGTTTAAGCACTTTTGGGCTTATAAAATCGAGTTCCTTAATAATATCTTCAACCACTTCAGGGGTCGCGGAAGCGGTTAAGGCAATACAGTTTACAGTTGGTTGTAATTCTCGTAATAACTTAATGTTTTTATAGGCTGGACGAAAATCATTTCCCCACTGCGAAATACAGTGCGCTTCATCAACAGCGATTAAATTTACAGGCATTTGCCGAATTCGGTCTTGAACTAATTCTTGTTGTAAACGTTCAGGTGATAGGTATAAAAACTTATAATTGCCATAAATACAATTATCCAAAAGGGTATCTAATTCATGATAGGGAATTCCACTTGTAAGCGCTATAGCTTTAATTCCTTTGCTTTGTAAGGCTTGTACTTGATCTTTCATGAGTGCTATTAGTGGCGAAATAACAATGCAAATACCATCTTTTGCCAATGCAGGAATTTGAAAACATAAGGATTTTCCACCACCCGTTGGCATAAGGGCAAAGGTATCTTCGCCATCTAAAACAGCTTGGATTACGGTTTCTTGTAGCGGTTTAAAACTGGTGTAGTTCCAATACCGCTCCAGTATATTTATGGGTTGTTGCATTATAAGTTTTTAACAACATTCAGGATAAAGTCTGTACGGTTTTCAACCGTACCAAAAGGTACATCATTTAAATTATAACCGTATTTTTCATACGTGTTTAATAGATTATCGTGTATTTCAATGGCTTGGCTAAAATTCTCGTAACGCTCACTATCGCTCACAAAAATATCTTGCCAAGGCTTCAGGATAAATACTAAATCGTAGTAATGGTTTTTACAGCTTTCCATAAAATTGTCCGGATAAATGTCACCAATAAAATCCATGTATGCCAAAACGTCGGGAATACCACGATCTAGAAAAACAAAACTTTCATTTTCAATATTTGCTTGATTGAATTGCTCTTCACGACCCTTTAAAAGCATTTCGCTGAACAAAAGTGGCTGTGTTAAAAAAAGCTGATCTATGCCATCTTCTCTAGCTTTAAGCGTGATTTGCCGTGATATTTCGTCCAGGCAGTTATAGCCACGATTTTTTAATTCATTAATAATGGATGTTTTCCCAGTTCCTGGACCTCCAGTGATAACTATTTTCTTTATTTTCAAGTTGGCAAGATTTTGGATGTAAAAATCGTAATTAAAAAGGAAACTAAAAAATGACAGGGAAATACTATCTTTGTTTTAATAAATAATAATCATGGACGAGAATCAAAAAACAGACGCTTTTTACGAAAAACTAAAAGGGCAACTTTACGATACTGCTTTATGGCCAGCGGAATATTTATATAAGTTTATAGTGGAAACCAAAGGAACTTCAGTGGTTGATATAGAAAATTTATTTAATAATATGGGTGCTGTTATAGGCACAAAAGCATCAAAAAAAGGTAAGTATACGAGTGTGTCAATTCATGTTAAAATGAAATCGCCAGAAGATGTTATTGCTAAATATAAAGAAGTAACAGAAAACGTTAAAGGTGTTATCAGTCTTTAGTTTTTTTTTGTACTTTGCGCATGCACAAAACTACGTGCCTTAAGTAAACTCTACACATACACATATTTTGATAGATTATTTAGAATACAATTCAGAACGTGAGCATTTAATTATTCCAGAATACGGACGTCATCTTCAAAAGATGATTAATTATGCCAAATCATTAGAAACCAAAGAAGAACGTAATAAAGTAGCGAAAGCTATTATTTCGGTAATGGGCAATATTCAGCCACATTTACGTGATGTTCCAGACTTTCAACATAAGTTGTGGGATCAGTTATTTATTATGTCTAATTTTGAGTTGGATGCGGATTCTCCGTATGAAAAACCATCAAAAGAAACGCTTAATGAGCGACCAGAGCATTTAGCTTATCCTCAAAATTTTCCAAAATATCGTTTCTATGGTAACAATATAAAAACCATGATTGATGTGGCGAATACTTGGGAAGAAGGCGAACTAAAGGAGGCTTTAATTTTTACCATTGCCAATCACATGAAAAAGTGTTTTTTAAATTGGAATAAAGACACGGTTGAAGATGATGTGATTTTTGAACATTTAAGAGAGCTTTCTGGAGGAAAAATAAACTTGGTAAATACTAATGAAGATTTAACAGATGCTTCCAGTTTAATGCGTAGTAAATCTAAATACGGTTCAAAAAGTTCGAATAATAAAAAGAGTCATCAAAAAAAGAGTAACACAAATAGAAGTAGAAAACGTTATTAATTAAACTGCATGGGTATATTTAAAATTGAAGGCGGACACCAATTAAAAGGAAAAATTCAGCCACAAGGTGCCAAAAATGAAGCATTACAAATTTTATGTGCGGTTTTATTAACACCTGAAAAAGTTACCATTCATAACATTCCAGATATTGTGGATGTTAATAAACTTATAGATTTATTAAAAAATTTAGGTGTTAAAATTAATCATGTTAATCAAGGTACATATACCTTTCAAGCGGATGCTGTAAACTTACAGTATTTGGAGTCTGAAGCCTTTAAAATAGACGGTCGAGGTTTACGCGGTTCTATTATGATTGTTGGGCCACTATTAGCACGTTTTGGAAAGGGTTATATCCCAAAACCAGGAGGAGATAAAATAGGTCGTCGTCGGTTGGATACACACTTTGAAGGTTTTATAAAATTAGGAGCGAAATTTCGCTATAATAGAGAAGATTATTTTTATGGTGTAGAAGCAGATAAACTAAAAGGCGCTTATATGCTTTTAGATGAAGCGTCTGTTACTGGAACCGCAAATATTGTAATGGCTGCTGTTTTAGCGGAAGGAAAAACAACCATTTATAATGCTGCATGCGAACCGTATTTACAACAGTTATGTAATATGTTGAACCGGATGGGAGCAAATATTTCTGGTATTGGTTCCAATATGTTAATAATTGAAGGCGTTGATAAATTAGGTGGAACAGATCATTCCATGCTTCCTGATATGATTGAAATTGGAAGTTGGATTGGTTTGGCTGCCATGACAAAAAGTGAATTAACCATAACCAATGTGAGTTGGGATGATTTAGGACAGATTCCAGATGTATTTAGAAAATTGGGAATAACTGTTGAAAAACGCGGTGATGATATTCATATTCCAGCGCATACTGATGGTTATGAAATTCAAAATTATATTGATGGTTCTATCTTAACTATTTCTGATGCACCTTGGCCTGGATTTACACCCGATTTATTGAGTATTATTTTGGTTGTTGCTACGCAAGCCAGAGGAAGTGTTTTAATTCATCAGAAAATGTTTGAAAGCCGCTTGTTCTTTGTGGATAAGCTGATTGATATGGGAGCCAAAATTATTCTGTGTGATCCACATCGTGCAGTTGTTATAGGTCACGATTTTAAGTCTCAGCTAAAGGCAACCACCATGACTTCTCCAGATATTCGTGCAGGTGTTTCTTTATTAATTGCAGCGCTTTCTGCTAAAGGAACCTCTACAATTCATAATATTGAACAGATAGATCGTGGTTATGAACACATTGATACACGACTAATGGCTATTGGAGCTAAAATTGAGAGACATAGAGAGACTGAATAAAAAGTAATAATTCATCACTATAAAAAATGCTTCTAAATTTAATTAGAAGCATTTTTTGTATAGAACACACTAGGACTATATTATTACTGTTTAATAATTTTTCGCATGCTCGTTTCACCATCAATAGTTACTTGCAACATATAAACGCCAGCAGCTAATGTTTGTAATGACATTTGATTATTAAGAGGTAAGGATTGGTTAGCTTTTAATAATTTCCCAGAAACATCGTACAAATTGTAAGAAACCTTGGAAGCTTTATTACTGGCTTCAACAGTTATTACATTTGACGTTGGGTTTGGATATATGCGTAGTTTAGAAATTGTATCCGGATTGGTAGTACTTAAAGTAGAACCTTCAATAATCGATAAGGATTGATTTATAGATGGATTTAAAACTTCATCCACATTTCCAGAAGGCCATTTAACTACTATTTTAGTAATTGCTGTAGCTGTTCCTAATCCGAAATGTGTTTTTAAGGAATTCATAATACCATAACTTTCACCTGAACGTACTTCACGAATTTGTTTTCCCCAGGCACCATAAATTTCAATACGCGCACCAATTCCATTAATGTTACTTGTTGTTCCTTCTAAAAGAATTTCACTCCAATTGTTAGTTGCGTTTCCGCTATTAAAATACAATCTGTCTGGCCTACTACTGCTAGGACCATTATATCCAGAAGCAAATCCAGCCATAACATCAACAAAGCCATCATTATTTAAATCGCCAACTGCGGCACTTTGAATTCTACTTGCTCCAAATGGTAACGGAAACGGATTAGCTAATTCTGTAAAGGTTTTATCGCCATCATTTTTGTATAATTTATGTATACCACTTCGTGTAGTAATAAAAATGTCCACATAGGTGTCATTATCAAAATCTTCTATGATAACCTGAATGCCACCACTTCCCAAATTAGCTAAGGACGTAGCAATTCCAGATGCTGCTGTAATGTTTGTATAAACACCAAAGCCATTATTTTCAAAAATCATACTCGTATCATCGTGATTGATTAATACGCAATCCAAATCTCCATCATTATCGATATCTTCAAAAGCTGCTGACCAAGATTGAGACAATGGTACTAAACCACGAGCAGGCCCTACTTCCGTATAGTTATTATTACCATCATTTTCAAACAGTAAATTAACACGTCTGCCATCATTTTCATTATTAACACCTAATCTGCATTTAGCTATATATAAATCTAAATCACCATCGTTATCATAATCAATCCAAACACTTCCATAATTCCCAGAATTATCAGAAGGGATTGTTGAGGATGTATTAATTAATCCAAGGTTTTCGGTCATGGCTCCTGTGCCGTCATTACTGAATGCTTTAGATAATCCAACGTCATGACATGCAAAAATATCAATCGTACCATTATTGTCAATATCAGCGAAATTCAAATTTTGAACAAAGATATTATTGGTTAAGTTGGTAGATGAATAGTTTGTGCCATTACTATTTGCAGTAAATAACCTTAAACCGTTATAACTGCCACCAGCTAAAATATCATTATAACCATTACGATCTACATCAGCAATAGCCATTCCCCATTTAGATCCACTAGTACTACCATATTCAAATCTGGTAAAAACACCATTGGTATTTTGGTATTCTATTTCTAATGATGATGAACCATTCAAACGAATAATATCATCTAATCCATCACCATTCATATCGGTAACACCAATAGCAACACCACTATATAGCGATGCATTTACTAAAGCTGAATTTCCGCTGGTAAATGAAATTTGAGCCGTTGTTAGAACTGGGCAAAGGCAAAGTGCAAAAAGTAGTTTTCTAATCATTGTAATTTATTTTTAAAGGATAAAGATAAAGCAATGATTTATAAAAACCGGTAATTATCTGATAATGTGTCGATAAAAACGATTTTAGGTGTGTTAATATTTGTGATAATCTGCTAATAACTAATCTGAAGTAACCCTTTTTAACTGACAGCTTCCTTGTATATTTTTAAACAGCGTTCGCGAGCTTCTTTATGGTCAACAATTTTTGATGCGTATGAGAGTTCCTGAAATTCAGGAACCCATTTAGTTATATATTTTAAGTCTTTATCAAATTTTTCTATTTGTGTTGTTGGGTTGAAAATCCTGAAATAAGGCGCAGCATCCACTCCAGAACCAGCTACCCATTGCCAATTACCAATATTACTTGCCATTTCATAATCATGTAATTTTTCCGCAAAATAGGCTTCTCCCCAACGCCAATCAATCAATAAATGTTTGCATAAAAAACTACCAACTAGCATACGCACGCGATTATGCATAAAACCGGTTTCATTCAATTCACGCATACCAGCATCAACCAAAGGATAGCCGGTTTTACCTTGGCACCAGGCTTCAAATTCTTTTTCATTATTACGCCATTTAATAGTATCGTATTTAGGTTTAAAACTTTCGGTAACCGTTTTCGGAAAATGCCATAATATCTGCATAAAGAATTCACGCCAAATCAGTTCTTGCCAAAATACTTCATTCTTTTCAGCAATGGCTTTTTTAACCATTTTACGGATGCTTACTGTTCCAAACCGCAGATGAGGCCCTAATCGGGATGTGGCATCTTTGGCAGGAAAATTACGTTTATCTTCATATTCCTGAATTAATGTTGGCGTAACATCATAAGGCGCTATATCTTGATTGGATTTTTTAAAGCCTAAATCTGCTAATTCTAAATTCGGTAACCGCGTGTTTTCTACTAAATTGTCGAGATAGCTATTAGTATAATAAATTTCTAAATCAAAGGATTTGAAGGCCTCTTTCCAAGTTTTCATAAAAGGAGTGTAAACGCGGTAGGGATCACCATCATCTTTTACAACCTCATCTTTTTCAAAAATTACCTGATCTTTAAAAGTTTTGAAGGCAACATCATTTTCTTTTAAAATTGATGCTATTGCCTGATCACGTTTTATAGCATAAGGCTCATAATCATGATTGGTATATACGGTTGTAATATCATAATTATCACAGAGGTCTTTAAAAATATTTTCAGGCGTACCATGATACATAGCTATACTACTACTGTATTCGTCCTGAAGCGTTTTACGCATGGTTTGTAAGGTGTTATAAATAAACGTTACACGCGCATCAGTTTCGGGAAGGGATTCTAATATTTCCGGATCGAAAATAAAAATGGGTAAAACAAGTA
>CBFHJN010000153.1:0-7300 GCA_965655805.1 Flavobacteriaceae bacterium | reverse complement strand
TACGTATAATGAAGCAGGCTATCCGCTAACATCAAAAGAATATGCGGACGGTGATTTATCAGTTGAAGTTACTTATACTTACCAAGAGTAATATTTATTATTATTGCATTTCAATTTAGAATTATACTTTTTCAGACTTCACAGGTTTTTAAAACTTGTGAGGTCTTTATAAATCTACTGAAACAAATCCTTCAACTCCAGAACCTAACGACGGTACACATGGCATAACTCCAACATCAACTTTGATACCAACAAATCACTAAAAAATGAAAAAATTATTCTTCTATTTCTTTATCTTATTCATTGTAACATCATGTAATTATGGCGTTGATTTTGAAATCCAAAATAGCACGAACGCGCTTGTAGATTCCATAATTATTACTAATGGTTTCAACAATGCAAAGGTATTTGATTTAAAGCCTCAAGAGAACAAAGAAATCTTTCTTGATTTTAAAGTAAATAATCCCAATCAGGATGGATTATATGGAATTCAAGTATTTTCGAATAAAGTCTTAAGAGGTCAATATTTTGGTTATTATTCAAATGGAATACCAAGTTCAGAAAACTATATTATTGAAATCAAAAAAGATACAATACTTGTTGAAAGTGAGAATTATAATAACTAATTAAAAAGAAACAGCCTGAATTTTTAGTTCAGGCTGTTTTTATATTCTATAAATCAAATCTCTTACTGAAACAAAGCCTTCAATTCCGTAGCTTCATTTGGTTTCATTTTTCCAGCCAAAACCAAACTCAATTGTTTACGTCTTAAAGCCGCATCAAAACGCTCTTTTTCTAAATCGGTTTCTGGCGTAATTTCGGGTACTTGAATTGGTCGTCCGGTTTCATCAACAGCCACAAAGGTATAAATGGCTTCGTTAGCTCTATCGCGTAAACCAGATTCACGGTCTTCAATCCAAACATCTAAGAATACTTCCATAGAGGTTTTAAATGCACGAGACACTTTAGCTTCAACTGTTACCACACTTCCTAAAGGTACAGAACGGTTAAAAGCCACATGGTTAACAGAAGCGGTAACCACAATCCTACGACTATGTCGTCTAGCAGCAATACTAGCTGCACGATCCATACGCGCTAATAGTTCGCCTCCAAATAAATTATTAAGTGGATTGGTTTCGCTTGGCAATACCAAGTCAGTCATAATGGTTTTAGATGCTTCAGGTGTTTTTGGTGTCATAATAGCGCATTTTTAATTGCGCTGCAAAGGTACTATGAAAAAGTCGGATTCTGTATCAAGAAGTGCTAAACTACCGTTAATAAAATGACTCTAGTAGTAAATGAAAATGCAACAAGTCATTCAGAGCATAGCGATGAAATCAAAGATTCAGAGACGCTAATCTAAAATATAGTATAAAATTCATGTTTAATAATTAATTGGAATAGATTAATCAGTCAAACTTCCTTCTGAATGACAGCATAAATTTCAAACAAGATCTGTAAAAAAAACTACTCCTCAATGGCTTTCACCAACAACCAAGCATCACTATTATGTGTTTTTTTAACGTCACGTAACGCTTGAAGTGCTTCTAAACGGTCTTCATAACTCGCATAAACCACTTCATGTAAACCGTATTTATTGGTGCCGATTTTGCGTGCTGCATAACCCAACTCTTTTAGCTGGTTGACTTTTTTATCGCTATTTTCTTCAAGGCGAAAGGCACCAGCAATAATGTGATAGTTACCATATTGTTTTTTCACATTGAGCGTGACAGCAGGCAAAGGATTATTAATAACAAACGTAGCTTCTTGGATTTTAGTTTCCAACTGGGTATTCGCTTCTTCTTGGGCTAACTGGTTATGTGTTTCTATTTGATTCACATAATAATTAGATGCTGCAAAACCACCAATAGTTAAGGCTATTAAACCAACCGCTGCATATTTTAAATAGCCACGAGATTGACGTCTTTTTGGCGAAACGGCAATTGGAACTACTTTTTCAATAGCTTCAACCGTTTCTTTATAAGTTTCTCGAGTTACTTCTGGTGATGTGAATTGGGATAATCCAAACGCATCCGTTAAGTAGTTGAAACTGTAAGAAGGTTCAAAAAGCATCTTTCCTTCGTTGTTTAAGGATAAGCTACCAATATTTTCAAAAGCAATAGTTTCACCCTCAACTAAATAAGACTTTAGGTATTTTACCCTTTTTTTGATTTTTTTACAAGCTTCTTCGTAAGGAATTTTCTCAACATCAGCAATATAACGCGCTAATAAACCATCGTTTTCTTGAATTTGCTCATTAAATGATAACACCTTTTTTGGTGGATAAAACGCATGTGTTGTTTCATGAATAGTAGCTGACGTTCTTCGTGTTAAAAACGAGCCGAATTGAGGTACAGTCACACATTCGTAACGGTATAGTAAGTCGCTGATGTAAGGTTCTAATTGCATAGAAACAAAGTTAGAAATTTTTAACCATGAATAAAAAATCTTGCTAACAATTTATTAACATCTGAAAATTTCTTTACTTGTAGATTGAAAATCAAAAGACTACCATGACCGATAATCGCTTGTTACATATTTTGGCCTTACAGCACGTGCCGTTTATTGGCGATATTACAGCTAAAAAGCTGATCCAACATTGTGGTTCTGTGGAAGCGATTTTTCAAGAGAAAAAACACCATCTACTTCAAATTGATGGTATTGGAACGAACGTAATTCGCGATTTATATAACAAAAATCATTTTAAAGCTGCCGAAGCTGAAATGCAGTTCATTTCTGAAAACAATATTCAATGTTTGTATTTTTTGGATGATAACTATCCACAACGTTTAAAACACTGTATTGATAGTCCTATTTTATTATTTCAAGTGGGAAATGTGAATCTAGAAAACGAACGCATCATCAGTATTGTTGGTGCGCGGAAAATTACGACCTCTGGGATTGCCTTTTGTAATAAGTTGGTTGAAGAACTCGTTGCTTTTAATCCCATCATTGTTTCGGGTTTTGCTTATGGAACGGATATTACAGCACAAAAAGCAGCTATTAAACACGGTTTACAAACGATAGGCTGTTTGGCTCATGGTTTCAATCAGATTTATCCAAAAACCCATAAAAAGTATATGGTGGATGTGGAAAAAAATGGCGGATTTTTCACGGACTTTTGGAGTTCAGATCCTTTTGATAGAAATAATTTTTTAAAGCGAAATCGGGTGATTGCAGGTGTCAGTCAGGCAACGATTGTGATAGAATCTGCTGAAAAAGGCGGTAGTTTAGTAACGGCTGATATTGCTAATTCTTACAATCGGGATGTTTTTGCTGTTCCAGGACGCACAACGGATAGTCAAAGTGTTGGTTGTAATAATCTGATAAAATTTCAGAAAGCTCATTTGTTATCCAACCCATTGGATATTCCGTATATGTTGAATTGGGAATTGGAAGAAAAACAAAAACCGACTATCCAAAAGCGGTTGTTTATTGATTTGGAACCAGACGAACAGAAAATTTATAATTACCTACAAACTAAATCTAAAGAAGAATTAGATAGTATTGCTATCGATTGTCAAATACCCACATATAGAGTAGCCAGCCTATTGCTTAACATGGAATTAAAAGGTGTTGTGAGACCTTTACCAGGAAAGTTGTTTGAGATTATATAAAATTTCTGCAAAGGCAGGAATTTTATTATGCAAAGGTCCAGACTTTCTAGGTGCCAAATCATTTTTAATACCCAACCTTTTCTCTCACACGTGCAATAACTGCATCAGCAACCTTACCTGCTTTTTCCGCACCAACTTTTAAAGCCTCATCAATTTCGTTGAGGTTATTCATATAATGGTTATAACGTTCACGTGGTTCCGCAAATTTGTCTATTATCAATTCAAACAAAGCTTGCTTGGCGTGACCATAGCCATAATTTCCAGCTTCGTAGTTGGTTTTCATAGTCGCTATTTCTGTATCAGAAGCCAATAAACTATATAATGCAAAACAGTTGCAGGTTGACCAATCTTTTGGTTCTTCCAAAGCGGTACTATCCGTCTGGATGGACATAATTTGTTTACGGAGTTTTTTATCGTCTAAAAAGATATTGATAAAATTACCACGACTTTTACTCATTTTTTCACCATCAGTTCCAGGAATTAGCATGTTGTTTTCAGTAACCTTGCCTTCTGGAATAACAAACGTTTCACCCATTTGCGCATGAAAACGCGATGCCACATCACGCGTAATTTCTATGTGTTGTAATTGGTCTTTTCCAACAGGAATAATTTCGGCATCATAAGCTAAAATATCAGCAGCCATCAGCATCGGATAGTTAAATAATCCAGCATTTACGTCTTCTAATCTATCCGCTTTGTCTTTAAAACTATGAGCTAATGTTAAGCGCTGAAACGGAAAAAAGCAGCTTAAATACCACGTGAGTTCCGTTACTTGTGGTACATCACTCTGTCTGTAAAAAACGGTTTTTTCAATGTCTAAGCCAAAAGCTAACCAGGTTGCTGCAGTGGAATAGGTGTTGTGTTTTAATAAGGCTGCATCTTTAATTTGAGTCAGCGTATGTAAATTAGCTATAAACAAAAACGAATCGTTTTCGGGTGTATTTGCCATGCTTATAGCTGGTAAAATAGCGCCTAAAATATTTCCTAGATGAGGTGTTCCTGTGCTTTGTATGCCTGTTAGTATTCTTGCCATAGTAACTTCCCGCGAAAGCAGGAATCTCTTTTTAAGTTCAAACTTATTTTAATACTCCAAAGGTAATTTTTTTAGCACAAAAGCTCAATTTATTTAACTAGTTTTGGTCTCCATGAGGATTTTTAAATGTGTTTTTTGGTTATTTTATCGCATCTGGTTTTATATACTGGTGGCTTTGCCTATTGTTATTCTATTGCCATTGCTGCTTGTATCCATAATAAAGGAATCTTGGTATCCCTATTTTTATAGATTAGCACGAATTTGGGCTCGGTTTATTTTAATTGGCATGGGTTTCAACACTAAAATTACTTTAGCTGAAAAACCAAAACGCCATGCGAGCTATATGTTTGTTGCCAACCATACCTCTATGGCTGATATTATGCTGATGCTTGTGGTGTCTAAAAACCCATTTGTATTTGTTGGAAAAAAGGAGTTGGCCAAAATTCCTTTATTTGGATTTTTCTACAAACGCACTTGTATTTTAGTAGATAGAAGCTCGGAAAAAAGCCGAAAAGCGGTTTTTTTAAGAGCGCAACGACGTTTAAAACAAGGCGTCAGTATTTGCATTTTTCCTGAAGGTGGTGTGCCAGATGAAGACGTTATTTTAGACGATTTTAAGGATGGTGCTTTTAGGTTAGCCATTAATCACCAAATTCCCATTGTACCACTCGTGTTTTTAGATAATAAAAAGCGGTTTCCATTTACTTTTTTTAGTGGAAGTCCAGGAAACATGCGTGCTATTGGGTTTCCTTTTATTTCTACAGAAGGTTTGTATATTTCAGATACGAAGCAGTTGAATAGTGATACACGTGTGCTTATATTAAAGGCTCTAAAAAACTATCAAAACTAAAAAAGCCACTCTTGGCAAAGAGCAGCTTTCCTATTCATAGTGAGTATTTCAATAGTTTAGAAACACCACTAATCTAACCAACTAAAAACTAAAACTTATAACTAAAACCTGTATAAACCCCAATTATATATGGATTGAAATTACCAGAGGTGTTATTAAAAGCATTTAGTTGATATTTTAAAGTCGGTTCAAAATTAAAGATAACAGCTTCAGAAAATTTATAATTTAAGCCAATTCCAAAATTAGCACTAAAACTAACATTGTTAATGTTGTTTGCACTACCTATTTCTACTTTATAACCGTCATATTCTGAAACTAATTTGTTGTCTTCTAAAACAAAGGTGCTTACACCACCAATGACATTTAAGTTAAATTTGTTGTTTACTAAAGCGTATTCAACTTCAACAGGAAGTTCGTAGTAGGAGATTCTTTGACTTAAAGCAACGTTTTTAATTAAACTTGAATTATTTATACCTAAAAGCAAGTTGTTGCTACTAATTATATTAATTGATTGGCTATTATCAGAATTAAAATCAATATTTCTTAGATCTTTTGGATTAGCTATTGTACTAACATTTTGATATACAATAACGTTATCTGTGTCATAACTTAAATTTAAACGATTGATACCTGATCTTAAGGTCAGTTTATCATTTAACGCATAGCCAACTTTTACACCATAACTTGTATTAATCTCTCCAGATTTGTTGTTTTTGTTAAACTGCTCGTCTATGTGTGACCCTTCTCCAAACGAATTGTAATAAACAGGCGCAACATTTACGTTAACATTCCACCTGTTACTTACATCTTCTTCCTTTTCAATAGGATCATTAATATCTTTGTTTGCTGCAATAGCCTCTTCTATTGAAGTTTTTGGCACTTCTGTTTTGTCTTCTATTTCGTTTTCAGCTACAGCTGTAGTTTTTGAATTTATATTTGTTTTGTTTTGTGTGATAGCATTATTTGGTGCATTGTTACTATTAACATTTATATTTTTGGTGCTGTTAGCGTCTTGTGTTTGGGCAACTCCTTGGTTTTTAGTAGTTGAATTGCTAACCGTTTTATTTTGATTATTTTTTTGATTTAATTTGTTATTGTCTTCAGTAGTAGTAATACTCTTGTTTTGAGACGCAATTACTGTATTGTTTTTTAGCGTTTTGTTGTAATTACCAGTTGCGGTATTATTTGTGTTTTTAGAATTTTTATTATGGCTAGTAACAGTTGTTTTAGTCTTGTAGGAGCTGTTTTCTTTGTCTTTGGTTTGTAGGTCATTATTTAACTCTAAGTTTTCTTTATCTTTTACAGTTGGGATATTTATAGTTTTAGCGTCTGTATTACTCGTTTTTTGAGTGTCAACTATTGATGGTGTGTTAGGTTTGTTATTGGTATTAAATACAAATTGACCTAAAAACAAAAGTAAACTTAATGA
The DNA here is from genome assembly GCA_965655805.1 of Flavobacteriaceae bacterium. GTDB lineage: Bacteria > Bacteroidota > Bacteroidia > Flavobacteriales > Flavobacteriaceae > Algorimicrobium. Next base: position 371 of record CBFHJN010000153.1, on the reverse strand, counting down.
TGCTGCAATACCACCTATTTTTAGCCATAACGGAATAATAACAATAGGTTTGTCTTCTTCCTTATTATTTAATTTAGAGCTTAAATTTTGCCAAACTTTAGGGTCTGGTTTAACGTCAAAATCCTTAAATTTTTCCTGAAATAGGCGATCTATGTTCTTTTTACTACTCATTATAATGTTTGGGATTGTAATCCCGTTTTATATTCTTCTATTTTTTCTTTAAGCAATTGTCTGGCTCTTGCTAAATTTGATTTTGTTGTTCCTGTTGTTATGTCTAGCATGTCTGCAATTTCTTTATGCGAATACCCATCTAAAACATAAAGGTTAAACACTAGTCGATATCTATCTGGTAACTCTTGTATGCATTGTAA
>CBFHJN010000152.1:0-7355 GCA_965655805.1 Flavobacteriaceae bacterium | reverse complement strand
CGCCTTCTACAAGAATATAAACAACATCTGTAGAGTCCTGAACGGTCTCCTCTACTTGCGCTAAAAGTATGGTAGGTAAAAATAAAAATATGTAGGCAATTATTTTCATAGGTTGTATTGAATCCAAAATCGTTCCAAAAAGCTTGCGTAAAATTAATAATTTAAAAACCCTTTAACCTTAAAATCCTATTAATATTGTTATTTTAGTGCAAAAATTATACAGATGGCAAAAAAGAGTATACTGAATAAAAAGTCCATGGACTTTCTAGAGAAATATTTAAATAATGCATCGCCAACCGGTTATGAATGGGAAGGTCAGAAAATATGGATGGACTACCTAAAACCGTATGTTGACGAGTTTATAACGGACACATACGGAACAGCCGTTGGTGTTATTAATCCAAACGCTAAATACAAAGTGGTTATTGAAGGCCATGCTGATGAAATTTCATGGTATGTAAACTACATTTCGGATAATGGATTAATTTACGTGGTAAGAAATGGTGGTAGCGATCATCAAATTGCACCAAGTAAAGTGGTTAATATTCATACTAAAAATGGCATTGTAAAAGGTGTTTTTGGATGGCCAGCTATTCATACCAGAGATAAAAGTAAAGAAGAAGCGCCAAAACCAGACAATATTTGTATAGATGTAGGCGCTAAAGATAAGGCCGAAGTTGAAAAAATGGCTATTCACGTTGGATGCGTCATTACCTATCCTGATGAATTTCACATTTTAAATGGTGATAAATTTGTGTGTCGTGCTTTAGATAATCGAATGGGAGGCTTTATGATTGCCGAAGTAGCACGATTACTTAAAGAGAACAAAAAAACATTACCATTTGGTTTATACATTACCAATTCAGTTCAGGAAGAAATTGGCTTACGTGGTGCGGAAATGATTACCCAAACTATAAAACCAAATGCAGCTATAGTGACGGATGTAACGCATGATACAACCACGCCTATGATTGAGCAGAAAAAACAAGGATTCGTGGAAATGGGTCTTGGTCCTGTTATAGCGTATGCGCCAGCCGTACAGCAAAAATTACGCGATTTAATAACCGAAACAGCCGAAGAAAAAAAGATTCCGTTTCAGCGTGCTGCTCTTTCTAGAGCAACAGGAACTGATACAGACGCCTTTGCTTACAGTAATGGTGGTGTACCATCAGCGTTAATTTCGTTGCCTTTACGTTATATGCATACAACCGTAGAAATGGTGCATAGAGACGATGTTGAGAACGTTATTAAAATGATTTACGAAACACTATTGAAAATGAAAGATGGTGAAACGTTTTCTTATTTTCAATAATGATTAATTGTCATTGCGAGACCTTTAGGTCGTTGCATTCTGTTAATTAAAGGATTATAATTTTCAACAGATTGCTACGTTATCCTAGAAAAGGGATTCCTCGCAATGACAGTTTATTTTGTTATATGAACGAATTCATAGACATAGTTACCAAAAGTGCTAAACCAACTGGTAAAACCGCATTAAAATCGGAAATTCACAGCCAAGGCTATTATCACAATACGGCTCATATTTGGTTTTATACCCATGATGGTCGTATTCTGCTTGCGCAACGTGCCGCTTCCAAAGCTATTTGTCCATTACTTTGGGATGTATCGGTTGCTGGTCATGTGGATGCTGGCGAAACCATTGAAAAGGCCGCTATTCGAGAGATTCATGAAGAAATAGGTTTAAGTATTTCAGAATCCGACTTAAAAAAAATAGGCGTTTTTCCATGTTTCCAAAGCTATGACAATGGCATTATTGATAATGAATTTCATCATACATTTATAGCTGAATTGTACGTTCCAGTTTCAGCTTTAATACCGCAAATTGGAGAGGTTGAGTCCTTAAAATTAGTTTCGATTTACGATTTCTATGAACTATTAGAAGACAGTGAGAATTCAAACTATTTTGTAGCCACAAACAAAGGTTATTATGAAAAGGTAATGGAAGAAATATTAGCCAATTTAACGTAAATCACTATTTTTAATTACTTTTCCTTCATGAATTTATTCCTTGTAGCCATTGCGCCTGTTTGCATCATCATTTTATATATTTATTTAAAGGATAAATACGAAAAAGAACCCAAGCTCCTACTCTTCTATTGCTTTCTTTTTGGTGCATTTGTCAGCGTTATTTTAACGTCATTACTCTATATTCTTATTGATTATTTTGTACTATTAGATAAATCCAGTGTACTTCAAATGTTTATTAGAGCATTTTTTATAGTCGGTTTTACGGAAGAATTTAGCAAATATATTATTGTAAGATATTATGCACAACCCAAAGACGCTTTCAATGAACCTTTTGACGGTATTGTCTATGCCGTAATGGTTTCCATGGGTTTTGCTGCCACCGAAAACATCATGTATGTATTAGAAGGTGGTTATGAAGCAGCATTTTTACGTGCTTTTACAGCTATTCCTGCCCATGCTACCTTTGCAATTCTAATGGGCTATTATATGGGAAAAGCCAAATTTTCAAAAAATAGAGGTTTACTCAATTTAACTGGTCTACTATTAGCCATTATATTCCATGGTGCTTACGACTTTTTTCTTTTTATAGATTTTATTCCTGGCATCTGGATTGGCGCTTTTGTATCATTAGCCATTGGAGTAGTGTTATCACGTAACGCCATTAAAAGCCATCAAAACAATTCACATTTTAAACTTTAGTTAATTCTAATAAGCGTCTTAACAAAACGCTTCATATTCCTTATATTTACAGTTCTAAAAATAAACCAATGCGTAAAACTTATCATACAAAAGTTAATAATACTTATGATTTCGATGTATCCAAAGCGGAAATTAATGCTTTGGATGCTGTAAAAGAAAACGAGAATCACTACCATATATTAAGCAACAATACCACCTATAAAGCGGAAATTGCTCAAGGAGATTTCCATACCAAAAGGTATCACATTAAAATTAATGGCAATGTGTACCAAGTGGCTATTGAAAATGAATTAGATGGCTTAATAAAAGATTTAGGTTTTGAAATTGGCGCAACCAAACAAGTCAATGATATTAAAGCACCCATGCCAGGACTGATTTTAGATATTGCTGTAAAAGCAGGTCAGGAAGTTCAAGAAGATGAAACTTTATTAATTTTAGAAGCTATGAAAATGGAGAATGTCATTACCGCTCCTAGGTCTGGTATGATTAAATCAGTTTCCGTAAAACAAGGCGATGCCGTTGATAAAAATCAATTGCTGATTGAATTTGAAGCGTAAATAAATTTCATTTAGAGTTAATAATATTTAAATACATACCTGCTTTCGCAGGCATTATTATGAAAAAAATACTAGTAGCAAATAGAGGAGAAATTGCCATTCGCGTCATGCGAACAGCAAAAAAAATGGGTATTAAAACAGTGGCTGTATTTTCAACAGTTGATAGAAATGCACCACATGTAAAATATGCCGATGAAGCTGTTTTAATAGGCGAAGCACCTTCCAATCAATCCTATTTAAAAGGCGACAAAATTATTGAGGTCGCAAAAAGTCTTAATGTAGATGCCATTCATCCAGGTTATGGCTTTTTATCTGAAAATGCCGAATTTGCTGAATTATGCGAAGCGAATAACATTGTTTTTATTGGCCCAAAATCTAAAGCCATTCAGGTTATGGGTAGTAAATTAGCAGCAAAGGAAGCTGTTAAGCATTACAACATTCCTATGGTTCCTGGAACTGAAGAGGCCATCACCGACATTCCTGCGGCAAAAAAAATAGCCAAAGAAATTGGATTTCCAATTCTAATCAAAGCCTCTGCTGGAGGTGGCGGAAAAGGGATGCGAATTGTTGAAAAGGAAGCTGATTTCGAGTCGCAAATGAATCGTGCCATCAGTGAAGCTGTTAATGCGTTTGGAGATGGTTCCGTTTTTATTGAAAAGTATGTTAAGTCACCTCGCCATATTGAAATTCAAGTTATGGCAGATGCACATGGTAATATTATTCATTTGTTTGAACGCGAATGTAGTATTCAGCGTCGTCATCAAAAAGTGGTAGAGGAAGCACCTTCATCGGTTTTAACACCAGAATTACGCCACGAAATGGGTGAAGCTGCCATAAAAGTCGCCAAAGCATGCGATTATTTGGGTGCAGGAACGGTTGAGTTTCTATTAGATGCCGATCACAATTTCTATTTCCTAGAGATGAACACACGCTTGCAAGTAGAACATCCTGTAACAGAATTAATAAGTAATACTGATTTGGTAGAACTACAAATTCGTGTGGCTCGTGGTGAAGTATTACCAATCAAGCAATCCGATTTAAAGATAACAGGTCACGCTTTGGAATTGCGTGTATATGCTGAAGATCCCTTAAACGATTTTTTACCAAGCGTTGGAAATTTAGAAGTTTATAAATTGCCGGAAGGATCGGGAATTCGTGTAGATAATGGTTTTGAACAAGGTATGGATATTCCTATTTATTACGACCCGATGTTATCCAAACTTATCACGTATGGAAAAACGCGTGAAGAAGCTATAGAACTCATGATTTCCGCCATTGAAAATTATCATATTCAAGGTATTGAAACCACCTTACTTTTCGGAACTTTTGTTTGTCAACATGAGGCGTTTCGCTCTGGAAATTTTGACACACACTTTGTGAAAAAGTATTATTCACCTGAAGCTATTAAAGACAATCAAGAATCTGAAGCCAAATTAGCAGCCATGATAGCGGTTAAACAATATGTAGAAGATCAGAAATTACTGCGAATTCCACTAAAATGAGTTTGCAGTAAACAATCGCAGTGAACAAAATGAGTTATCAATTGACTCAACAACTTAACAATAAACAACCATACAACAAACAGTATATATGGAATCCAAAATAAAAAACCTTAACGAAAAACTAGCCAAAGCTTATTTAGGTGGCGGCGAAAAACGCATAGAAAAGCAACATGCTAATAAAAAACTTACAGCTAGAGAGCGTGTCTTATATTTATTAGATGAAGGGTCTTTTGAAGAAATTGGTGCTTTGGTAACCCATAGAACCAAAGATTTCGGCATGGATAAACAGCAGTTTTATGGTGATGGTGTGGTTACGGGTTATGGCACTATTTCAGGTCGATTGGTTTATGTGTTTGCACAAGATTTTACCGTTTTTGGTGGTTCACTTTCAGAAACACATGCGGAGAAAATCTGTAAAGTAATGGATTTAGCGGTGAAAGTTGGCGCTCCAATTATAGGCTTAAACGATTCAGGTGGTGCTCGAATTCAAGAAGGTGTACGTTCACTTGGTGGTTATGCAGATATATTTTACAGAAATGTGCAAGCATCAGGAGTTATTCCACAATTATCTGCTATTATGGGTCCTTGTGCTGGAGGCGCTGTGTATTCACCAGCTATGACAGATTTCACCCTCATGGTTCAAGACACGAGTTATATGTTTGTTACAGGACCTAACGTTGTAAAAACAGTGACTAACGAAAATGTTACGAGTGAGGAATTAGGTGGTGCCAGTGCGCATGCAACCAAATCTGGGGTGGCGCACATTACATCTACTAATGATGTAGAATGTTTAGAAGACATTAAAAAATTATTGAGCTACTTACCGCAAAACAATAAGGAAAAAGCTAAAGATTTGCCTTTTGAGCTACAAGATGAAATGCGCGACGAATTAGCGCAAATTATTCCGGATAATGCCAATAAACCCTATGATATGCATGCGGTTATTTCAGGTATTATTGATACCGATTCCTTTTACGAAATTCATAAAGATCATGCTGAAAATATTATTGTTGGTTTTGCCAGATTAGGCGGTAAGAGTGTTGGTATTGTTGCCAATCAGCCCATGTTTTTAGCGGGTGTTTTAGATGTAAACAGTGCAAAAAAAGCAGCACGATTTGTTCGGTTTTGCGATGCCTTTAATATTCCATTGCTTGTTTTAGAGGATGTTCCAGGGTTTTTACCTGGAACCGATCAAGAATGGAATGGAATTATTGTTCATGGAGCTAAATTGCTGTATGCCTTTTCTGAAGCTACGGTTCCACGTGTTACGGTAATTACCAGAAAAGCCTATGGTGGTGCTTATGATGTGATGAACTCCAAACACATTGGTGCTGATATGAATTTTGCGTGGCCAAGTGCAGAAATTGCTGTTATGGGAGCCAAAGGTGCTGCGGAAATTATCTTTAAAAAAGAAATACAAGCTGCTGATGATAAAGAAACTAAATGGAAAGAAAAAGAGGCAGAATATGCCGAGTTATTTGCTAATCCATACAGTGCAGCAGAACGCGGATTTATAGATGAAGTTATTTTACCTGAAACTACCAGACGCAAACTAATTAAAGCATTTGCTATGTTAGAAGATAAGCAAGTGGAGAAGCCAAAACGGAAACATGGAAATATTCCGTTATAAGAAAATATTTATCAATTGGTTAATGTTACCTTATTTATAAAAACAAACAAGCCATACACTCATGAGTATGGCTTGTTCCACATAACTAATTATTAAAAACTACGACATGAGTATTTTTAAATAAACTTCATTTTTTATATTACGATAAGACCCTAAATGTTTCACATATTTTGAACAATAGGTATCGTGTAAATTAATGTAGTAAATATCACAATCTAAATCATCACATTCATTATACTTTGCAATAGAGGTTCTATAATTATAGAGCTCGTTTAAAAAGTTGGAGTTTTGTTCAGATTTCTCCCATAAAACATCACGCAACATTTTATCTTGAAGCTTATTGGATGCTATTTTAGCAAGCCAATCACTCTCATCAGACACATAATTTAAATGAGATATCCAAACGTCTAGCTCTTGCGTGCGTTTCACCTGAATTATTTCTTCATCTGTATCGTGATTAAAAAACGTATTTAATTCCATTATAATTGAAAGTGTTTGTTCGATTTATTTTGCTTTACATTTACTATACGGAGCTTTTTGATACCACCTGGAAATTCCCAGTCAATAACATCGTTTTGAGCATAACCCATTACAGCAGATCCCATAGGTGTTAACACCGAAACCTTATTGTTTTGATAGTCTTTCTCATTAGGTGTTACTAATTCGAAGGTATTTTCCCAACCATCTTCGGTTGCTACAGTTATTACAGAATTAAATCTAATTACATCTTGAGGAACTAATTCATCATCGTTTATTACTGCATTCTGCAATTCACTTTCCAACCTTTTGACCGAGTATTTGCGCGTATCTTCTTTATAGTCTTTAGACAAATTCAATAGGCGTTTTAAAACAACATACTCTTTTTTCTCTAATATCAAGCTTCCGTATTTCATTTTAAATAAGAGTTTATTTATGGGAATATTCCACGTTGGATATATGCTTTTTCAATACGCTCAATAGCTATAAAGTAAGCCGCTG
>CBFHJN010000151.1:7155-7387 GCA_965655805.1 Flavobacteriaceae bacterium | reverse complement strand
ACCTTTATTGAGAATTCGAAAACAGTTGGAAATGTACCTTCAAACAAACGATACATTGAAGGGAAATTGAATAAAGCGTTAGATGGTGTTTTCAAAAACATGAAATTAAATAAAAACGAAGCCGAATTAATTAAGTTTGAAACCAAGTTAGAATCGCTTAATAATGCAAAAGATTCTAGGCATTTAGATAATGAACGTGAGTATATTAGAAAGCGTATTAACGAAGTTAAGT
>CBFHJN010000151.1:0-7135 GCA_965655805.1 Flavobacteriaceae bacterium | reverse complement strand
ACGAAAACCCTTTAGTTCAAGATGTTCATAAAAATATTGCGAAACACAAGCAAGAATTGAACTTATGGAAAACGAAGTTAAGTAAAATTAAAGAGCTGTATTAGAATTTGCGTTAAGCTCAAAAACCTATTACATACAAAATCCTGCTTGCCGTATAAAAACGTCGAGCAGGATTTTTTCTAACTAAACTAACTACTAGTTGTTTATGTCCCAACCAAAACAACTAAATCTACTTATTGCACATTTTGAGGGAAGTTTTTTGTAATTATGCTATTAATCTACTTACTAAAAACGTGCATTTAGTATATATACGGATAGAAAATTGTTTTGGATGTTTAGGGATGATTTTTTTGAAAGTTTAATGAGTAAATAGCTTCTTGATGTGTTGAAAGCAATATAAAATCCGGAAAATTTAAAGGGATTTTCAATTACTGCTTTTTGGCTTCTTCCCAAAACACATCCATCTCTTGTAAAGTCATATCCTTTAGATTTTTGTTTAATGATTTGGCTTTAGCTTCTAAATACTTAAATCGTTTACTAAATTTCTTATTGGTACGTTCCAAGGCATTTTCTGGGTTTATCTTTAAAAATCGTGCGTAATTTACCATGGAAAACAGCACATCGCCAAATTCGCTTTCCATAGCATCTTGATTTCCTGCTTGGACTTCATCTTTAAATTCCTGTAGCTCCTCCTCTACCTTTTCCCATACTTGATGTGGTTGTTCCCAATCAAAACCAACACCTGAAACCTTATCTTGAATTCGGTTGGCTTTTACTAATGCTGGTAAACTTTTTGGAACCCCTTCTAAAACACTGGTTTTTCCTTCTTTGAGTTTTAAATTTTCCCAATTTCGCTTCACATCTTCTTCATTTTCAACCTTCACATCACCATAAATATGTGGGTGTCTGTGTATTAATTTATCACAAATACCATTACAAACGTCCGCTATATCAAAATCGTTGGTTTCGCTTCCAATTTTAGCGTAGAACACGATATGCAAAAGCACATCACCCAATTCTTTTTTGACTTCATTTAAATCGTTATCCAAAATAGCATCGCCCAACTCATAAGTTTCTTCTATGGTTAAATGACGAAGTGTTTCCATAGTCTGCTTCTTATCCCAAGGACATTGCGCGCGCAGCTCATCCATAATAGTTAACAACCTATCGAAAGCTTTTAATTGATCTTTTCTAGTATTCATAACACGATTTTTGATAACATGATAATTAATATCAATTTGATAAATATAATAAACAAAAAAATCCAGTGACACTGGAGCGTTACTGGATTTTCTATATTCAAACTACTGAATAAACCTATTCTTCTTCGTCAGCTGATACAGCTTCTGCTTCCACTTCAAAATTTAACAAATCATTTTTTTGAAGTATATTATACCATTGAAGTATTTTTTTAATATCGCTAGCATACACGCGATCTTCGTCATAATCTGGTAAAACTTCAAAGAAATACTCTTCCAGTTTATCCTTACTTTCTTTATGAGACACCGCTGTTTGGTTACCTGATTCTTTTTCTTTAATTAGTTTAAAAACCTCGCGTAACGGCTTTTCTTCTGTAAGCGTGTAAATAGCAATTTCACTTAAAATACTCACATTATGATGAATGCCTACAGACATTTTTTTGCCATCCAAAAGAGATTCAGCAATAAAGCCGCCTCGTGTTTGCGTCATCATTTTATATAATCCAGGTTTTCCTGCTATTGATAATACTTTTTCTAAACTCATAACTTCATTTTAAAGTGGGCAAATATCTTATGTTTACTTATGTTAAACAAATTTTATCGTTTCTTTTTTTGGTTTGGAAAACGCATACGATAGTCTACACTTATTTTTCCTTTTGAAATATTTGACAATCTTCCTTTTATTAGACGTTTTTTTAAAGATGATAGTTTATCGGTAAATAATACACCTTCAATATGGTCGTATTCATGTTGAATAACACGCGCTACTAAACCATCAAAGGTTTTGGTGTGTTTTTCAAAATTTTCATCGTAAAACTCAATGGTAATGGTTGGTTTTCTGAATACATCTTCACGAACATCTGGAATGCTTAAGCATCCTTCATTAAAAGCCCATTCGTCGCCAGTTTCCTCTAAAATTTTAGCATTTATAAAAGTTTGCTTAAAATCTTTCAAGAAAGCTTGTTCTTCCTCCGTAAAGGCGTCGTCTTCGGCAAATGGCGATGTGTCTACTAAAAACAACCGAATATCTAAACCTATTTGTGGTGCAGCTAAACCAACACCAAAAGCATTGTACATGGTTTCATACATGTTTGTTAGCAACTCATCTAAATTTGGATAATCTTGTGCTATTTCTTTACCTACTTTTTTTAATACAGGATCGCCATAGGCTACAATTGGTAATATCATGGATTTTAATTTCTAAAAATGTGCTGCAAAAATACAATTCTTCTTATAGATACGCATAAAAAAACGCCTTTAAAAAAAAGGCGTTCTATAGTATATGTGTAAACATTATGTTTTTAGCAAATAAGGCGTGTTTCCTTTAAAACAAATAAATCAATTCTTCCGTTTAATTTCGACTCAATCTTATTGGTTAAGATATCCTTCTTTTTAGCTGCAACTTCAATTGGTTCTGTTTTTACATCTGTAGAAAGCGCTGTAGTAGGTTCGCTTGTTTTAACCGCTTCTGTTTTATCAGACGTTTGAGCTTGCATACTTGTTAAACTTAATACTGTGAAAATTCCTATTAATAAAAACTGTTTCATTGTTATGTTGCTTTAATTGAACACTGCAAATATAATATCGACAAACGGTAGAAATAGAATTTATTTGTTGAAACACGAAATATATTCGTTCACAAGATAAAGACGTGCATTTCATCGATAAACGCACTACTGATAGACCTTTGCAAATGGTTTTTAATCGATAAATCAAATTTAAAAAGCCTTGAAACCCCTAATAAAACAGGCAGACAAGTAGACAATTTTAATATCGGAAACGCGTGTATTTCGAAATAAAACAATACCATCCGATAAACGGTAAATTCAAGAAAAAAAAAGATCTCTTAGGTTTGTAAGAGATCTTTAATATAAATAACCAGTAAATGGATTACTTCATAATTACTACCTTTTTAGAAACGGTAGATGCGCCACTTTTAACTTGTAATAAGTAAACACCATTAGATAAATTAGCAACATTCAATTGTGTTCTAGCCAAATTAGAAACGGTATCAGATAAAACACGTTTTCCTGTAACCGAAAACAAATTGATTTGCGCGCTTAAATTGTTTCCAAAAACAATATGGAATGCATTTCCTTGAACTACTGGATTAGGAAATACAACAAAACTGTTTAAAGCTTTGTCAATAGAATCTAATGACAAAGTTTCGTCGGTTAAATTTCCATTCGTGTACTCGCAAGTTGCCGAGCCAAAATCTGCCGTAAATAAATTTGCATTTGGAATTGGCGTATCACCTGGTTCAATATCATAAACAGCTGAAGAGCTATCGCAAATAATTAAATTAAAGGTGCTTCCTTCAACTGTTATAGTTGTTGGTCTGTCTACACAAGAAGGTGCGCCTGCATCATAGAAAAAGAATAAGGACGTGGTGTTTGTAAATCCATTGTCTGGACAAACTTGTGCTTGTGTTTGATTAAAAAAGAAAAGTGCTGTAAGAAGCACAATAAAGGTGTAATTTTTTTTCATACTTATAGTGATGTGATTTGGTACAAAGATAATTCCTACAAGAATTCATAATCAAATAAATTAGGCAAACGACCTATAAAAACGACCATCTCTTAAATATTTAAAATATTAACTTTAAACGGGAGTTGCCTAACAACACATACACCTATAATAGGCTACAAATCAACTATTTACTATTCATGTAACTTTGAAGAATTAACGTGGCACTAATTTCATCAACCAATGCTTTGTTTTGGCGTTTCTTTTTAGATAAACCACTATCAATCATGGTTTGAAAAGCCATTTTGGAGGTAAAGCGTTCATCCACACGTTTTATAGGAATGTGTGGAATAGATTTTTGCAACTTTTCTAAAAATGGCTGAATTAGTTGCTCGCTTTCCGAAGCGCTATTATTCATTTGCTTGGGTTCACCCACAACAAACAGCTCAACAGATTCCGTTTTAACATAGTCTATCAAAAAACTAATAAGCTTCTTGGTATCTACTGTTGTTAATCCAGATGCTATTATCTGAAATTCATCAGTAACAGCTATTCCTGTTCTAACTTTTCCAAAATCTATTGCGAGTATACGTGCCATATGCCGACAAAGTTACTATTAAAAACTAAAACCTAATTAGAAAACCCATTATTTAAAAGCAATCATTCATAAAGAATTCAATTATAACTTTATCTTTGTAAACAGGCTAAAAACATTTCGTTTAAATGCTTAATTTTAAAAAAAGACTATGAAACAACTACAACATATTATAGAAAATGCGTGGGATAACCGCGATTTATTAACGGATCAAGTCACTATTGATAGTGTTCGCAGTGTCATTGATTTATTAGATGAAGGTACTTTACGAGTTGCCGAACCAACAACTAAAGGATGGCAAGTGAACGAATGGGTGAAAAAGGCAGTTGTGCTTTATTTCCCAATTCAAAAAATGGAGACGTTTGAAGTTGGCATTTTTGAATATCATGATAAAATACCTTTAAAAACTGGCTATAAAGATAAAGGTATCCGTGTGGTTCCGCATGCCGTGGCCAGACATGGTGCCTACATTTCTAAAGGTGTTATATTAATGCCAAGTTATGTAAATATTGGTGCTTTTGTAGATGAAGGCACTATGGTTGATACTTGGGCAACCGTTGGTAGTTGTGCTCAAATTGGAAAAAATGTGCACCTTTCGGGAGGTGTTGGTATTGGTGGTGTTTTAGAGCCACTTCAAGCCGCTCCTGTTATTATTGAAGATGGTGCTTTTATTGGTTCACGCTGCATTGTGGTAGAAGGCGTAAAAGTTGAAAAAGAAGCCGTTTTAGGTGCTAATGTTGTACTTACTATGAGTACAAAAATTATTGATGTTACAGGTGATGAACCTGTTGAAATGAAAGGCATTGTTCCAGCACGTTCGGTTGTAATTCCTGGTAGCTATACCAAAAAATTTAAAGCTGGTGAATTTCAAGTGCCATGTGCTTTAATTATTGGAAAGCGTAAGGAAAGTACCAATAAAAAAACGTCTTTAAATGATGCGTTACGTGAATATGATGTGGCTGTATAATTAGTGTTCGGTATTCAATTAATAAAAACGTAATTTGAAAATATTAATTATACAACAAAAAATGATTGGTGATGTGCTCACCTCTAGCGTATTGTTTAAGGCTTTACGTGAGCATTACCCTAATGCGCAATTAGATTATCTAATCAATTCGCATACATTTCCTGTTGTTGAAAACAATCCGTTTATTGATAATTTCATATTCTTTACACCTGATGCTGAAAAAAGTAAATCTGCACTTTGGGCTTTAGCCAAATCTATAAAAAAGGAGAAATATGATGTGGTAATTGATGTCTATTCTAAATTATCAAGTAACCTGATTTCAGTGCTGTCTGAAGCCAAAACTAAAATTTCATATTATAAATATTACACAACTTTTATATACACGCACAATGTAAAACGCGTTAATCAAACACATGAAGTCTGTGGTTTAGCACTTGTTAACAGGTTACAGTTATTGGAACCTCTAAATATCGTAATCAAATCAGCTAAACCCAAGATATATTTAACTACTGAAGAATTAGAAACCAGTAAAAAGTTTTTAATTTCCAATGGAATTAACCTTCAAAAGCCACTGATTATGATTAGTGTGTTAGGGAGTGGTTTAAACAAAACCTATCCGTTTAATTATATGGCACAGGTAATTGATCAGATTGTTGCTACAACAAATGGTCAAATTTTATTTAATTATATCCCAAAACAAGAAGCCGATGCTCAAGCAGTTTTTGAGTTATGCCAACCGGAAACACAGACACACATTTATCTTAATTTATTTGGGAAAAGTCTGCGTGATTTTTTAGCACTCACCGCACATTGCCATGCCTTAATTGGCAATGAAGGAGGTGCTGTAAACATGGCAAAAGCATTGAATATTAAGACTTTTACCATTTTTTCAACATGGATTGATAAAGATACCTGGAATATTTTTGAAGAAAAAGACGTTAACGAATCGGTTCATTTAAAAGATTACAAACCTGAAGTATGCCAAGGTAAAACCGAAAAAGAAATGAAATCGCAAAGCATGGAACTGTATCAGGAGTTTACTCCAGATTTGTTTCATTCAAAATTAGATCGATTTTTATAAACAATCATGACGTAACATGAAACAGCTAACGGCAATAATCTTAACCAAAAACGAGATTCACAATATTGAATCCGTTATTGCATCTGTTCAATTTGCAGATGAAATTATTGTGGTTGATAGCTTTAGTACAGATGGCACTTTTGAAAAAGCACAAAGTTTGCATACTACCGTTGTTCAACGAAAATTCACCTATCATGCTGAACAAAAAAACTGGATTATTCCACAGGCTAAACACGACTGGGTTTTAATAGTAGATGCTGATGAGCGCGTTACACCAGAACTACAAACAGAAATCACCGAAATTTTAAGTACAAAACAAAAGCACGTTGCATTTTGGATAGGAAGAATGAATCACTTTATGGGGAAACGTGTACATTACAGTGGTTGGCGAAATGACAAGGTTATACGGTTGTTTCAAAGAGATTTATGTTTGTACAACAACAAATTGGTACATGAAGAGATTATAGCGCAAGGTTCTGTTGGACATCTTAAAAATAAACTTTATCACAACACCTATACAACGATGGACGCATATATTGAAAAAATGAATGGATATGCGATTAAGCAGGCAGAAGAGTACGACAAAAAAACAGGGAAATTAACGCCATATCATTTTGTATTAAAACCATTTTGGGGATTTTTCAAACATTATATTGTTCAAAGTGGTTTTAGAGATGGTGTAGTTGGTTTAACAATCGGTTTTATACAAGGTTATGTTGTGTATATGCGTTATGTCAAGTTGTGGCTATTGCGAAGAAATTTGAAATAACTAGTTCTTATTTCGCCAAAACAAAATTTTATTTTTCAGGCGTCTTTTTCTATGAAAA
>CBFHJN010000150.1:0-7394 GCA_965655805.1 Flavobacteriaceae bacterium | reverse complement strand
CAGAGGTGCGCACAAAATCCGCAGGTGCAATAACGTCTAGCTTGTATTGGTTATTTTTTAATGAATCAAAATACCCAATAAAACCATGTAAATTCAGCACATAATTATTAGGCTCAATATTGGTTCCTGCAGGAGAAAAAGGCACGTCACCACCTATTCCACCTACGGTTTCTTGATCAAATGTATCATTTACAAAATACGTTACATAATCTAATTGTTTGGCGTTGGCAATAGTCCAAGAGTTGGTGTCAACTTTATTGGTAGGCATGGGATTTCCATTGTAATCAATAGCTATAAACGTATCAATATACTTCCCAAAATCACTTACAGAATACGTTCCTTGAACAACCTTTGGAAGTCTGTAGGTAACGGTTTCAGTAGTAAAACGACCAGGATTTATAGTTACAGGTACTTTGTCATCAGATACTTTAGTAATATCAATACGGGTTTCAATTGGGTTGCTAGTAGCTAAATCGTCACTACTTGTTTTGGTTGAGGAACCACACGCGACAAGCAATGTGGAGAAACCAAGAATGGCTAGAGTTTTTTTCATTATTAAAAAATTAAGTTTTTTACTTGACGTTCAAAAGTACAATGTGTTACACATTTTTGTTATAACTTTTTGTTAAAATGAAGTTTGCCTATATTCGCCAAATGTCCAAAACTTTAATCAGTATTATTACCCCTTTTAAAAACACAGAAGCATTTCTTTCTGAATGTTTACAATCTATTATTAACCAAACCTATTCCAATTGGGAATTGCTCATTGTTGATGATGGTTCAACCGATTTTAGTTATAGTATTGTACAAGAATTTGCGAAACAAGATAGACGCATTAAACTCTATATAAACCCAGGAAAAGGTATAATTAAAGCTTTACAATTTGGATTTTCTAAAAGCTCTGGGAACTTTATCACGCGCATGGATAGCGATGATATTATGACACCAAATAAATTGGAGGTTATGCTTTCTAATTTAGAACGTTATGGCAAAGGTCACCTTGCTATTGGACAAGTAAAATATTTTAGAAAAGATGGTTTGAGCAATGGTTATGCTAATTATGAAAACTGGTTAAATGAGTTGACAGTATTAGGATCCAATTATTCTGAAATCTATAAAGAATGTGTTATTCCCTCGCCATGTTGGATGCTTCATCTTGAAGATTTTATTGCTTGTGATGCGTTTAATCCCAACATCTATCCGGAAGATTATGATTTAGCATTTCGGTTTTACAAACATAATCTCACGTGTATACCATGCTCGGAAACCCTTCATTTATGGCGAGATTACAGTACACGAACGTCCAGGACTCATGAACACTACGCTCAAAACTACTTTTTAGAGATTAAAGTAAAATACTTTTTGGAGTTAGACTATCAAGCTTCCAAGCCTTTAGTTATTTGGGGAGCTGGACAAAAAGGAAAAACGGTTGCCAAGCTATTACAGCAACAAAATATCCCGTTTCATTGGATTTGCGATAATCCTAAAAAAATTGGAAAAGACATTTACAATGTTAGGTTGGAGTCCGTTAAACTTTTAAAAAAATTAGAAAGTATGCAGTGTTTAATTAATGTTGCCAATAAAAATGAACAAAAAAGTATTATAAACCAATTGCAAGGTTTAGGTTTAAAACCAGCTTTAGACTATTTCTTTTTTTGTTAATCATTTAATTTGTTGTTAAAAGGTTTTCTATTTCAGTGTAAACACTATTTTTGTAGGAAACAAACCTAGGAATGCAGTTTAAACATCCAGAAATACTTTACGCACTATTTTTCCTTCTTATTCCTATTATTGTTCATTTATTTCAATTGCGTAAATTTCAAAAAGAATCTTTTACTAACGTTGCCTTTCTAAAGAAAGTAACGCTTCAAACACGAAAAAGTTCGCAAATAAAAAAATGGCTGACCTTATTAACACGTATGTTATTATTAGCTTGCGCCATCATAGCATTTGCCCAACCTTACACTTCTAAAAATAATACCTTTAATACCACTCCTGAAACAGTTATATATTTAGATAACAGTTTTAGCATGCAAGCCAAAGGCGATCAAGGTGAATTACTAAAACGCGCTGTTCAAGAATTAGTTGAAAGCTTAAGCCCATCCGATCCTATTTCTTTAGTCACTAATACGGAAGTTTATAAAAACACGACACTTAAAAGTATTCAGAATGATTTGTTGCAGCTAGAATATGCCCCAAATCAATTGCCTTATGATGCTGCATTATTAAAAAGCTCTAAACTGTTCAGTACTACGCCTAATCTAAATCGGAATTTGGTTTTTATTTCAGATTTCCAGGAGCAAGACAATGTGTTTGCTGTAAAAACGGATTCAATATATCAAGTACATGCGGTTCAAATGGAACCTATAAACACGCAAAATATTTCCATTGATAGTTTGAGTCTATCGGACAAAATCGTCAATAATACCAGCTTGAAAGTTTTTCTAAAAACTACGGGAAGCACAAATAATGTCTTGCCTATTTCTTTATTTGATGGCGAAAAATTATTGGCAAAAACCACAATCGATTTAACTAATAAAGCGATAGCTGAATTTTCACTGACCGAAAAAAGTATTTCAAATGGCCGAATTGTTATTGATGATTCCAGCCTACAATTTGATAACGAATTGTTTTTCAATATTGATGAACCATTACAAATTCAGGTGTCGACTATTAATGAAAAAACATCAGCCAATTATTTAGAACGTTTATTTGACTCCAATGAATTTGAGTTAACTACAACCAATTTAAACCAACTAAATTATAGTGCTATTGAAAAACAACAGCTAATTGTTTTAAATGAACTTGAAAGCATTCCAAGCGCTTTAGCAAATTCATTGCAAGCTTTTATGAAGCAAGGTGGTTATGTGATTTTTATTCCAAACTCTAGTGCACAAACTACTTCTTATAACGATTTTTTAAGTCCTTTTGGAATTGCAACACAAACGGCAATACTATCTGAAAAGCGTGTTACCCGAATTAATTACGCACATCCTATCTATAAAAATGTCTTTGAGAAACAAGAATCCAATTTTCAATACCCAAAAGTCGCGACCTATTTTCCTGTTAATGCTGCCAATAGTTCCAGCGTGTTATCTTTTGAAGATGGTGAACCTTTCCTATTAACACAAAATCAACTCGCTATTTTTACAGCGCCTTTAAATACGGAGAATTCTAATTTTAGTGAATACGATTTAATCGTGCCTACTTTTTATAATTTAGCAAGACAAAGTTTACAGAAAGCGCAACTTTACTACACGATTGGAACCGAAAATAAATATGATATTCCCGTTAATTTAGAACAAGATGGCGTTTTATCCTTAGCTTATGCAGAAGAAACTATTATCCCTATGCAGCAGTATTTTAATGATAAGGTGACCATAACAACCACTGATATACCTGATGTTGCTGGCACTTATAACATTCTAAATAAAACATCAGCTATTGCCAATGTTAGCTATAATTACAATCGTACTGAAAGCAAATTAGAGTATCAAGATTTAAGTCAAATTAAAAATGCCCATGTGAGCAATTCGGTTCGTGGTGTTTTTGAAACCATAAAAAGTGATACGAAAATCAATGCCTTATGGAAATGGTTTATTATTTTTGCACTAGCTTTTATAATTATTGAAATGCTCATCTTAAAATATTTTAAATGAACGTACTCCTAAAATCTGCAACAATAATTGATTCCAGAAGCGATTTTCATAATCAAACGGTTGATATTTTAATTGAAAAAGGAACCATAGTTCAAATAGCGCAATCCATTAAAAATCCTAACGATTACAAAGAAATTAACCTGAAAAACCTTCATGTATCTCAAGGATGGTTTGATAGTAGCGTAAGTTTTGGTGAGCCTGGTTATGAAGAGCGAGAAACCATTGCTAACGGGCTAAAAACAGCAGCCTATTCAGGTTTTACTGCTGTAGCCTTAAACCCAAATAGCAATCCGGTTATTGATAGTTTTGCTGATATTTCATTCGTTAAATCAAAATCACAAAATCATACGGTTTCCCTCTATCCTATTGGTACTTTAACCAAAGGCGCTTTGGGTGAAAATATGGCAGAATTATTTGATATGAGCCAAGCTGGAGCCGTTGCCTTTTACGATTATCAAAAACCCATTGAAAATCCAAACTTAATGAAAATTGCCTTGCAATATGCCAGTAATTTTGAGGGTTTAATTCTATCATTTCCACAAGAGTCGCGTATTTCACGTTCGGGTGTTATGAATGAGCATGTTTCAAGTACACGTTTAGGATTAAATGGAAATCCAGCTTTAGCTGAAGAATTACAAATTTCCCGTGATTTATTTCTGTTAGAATATACTGGTGGTAAATTACATATTCCAACCATTTCAACAGCCAAATCTGTTGAGTTGATTCGGGAAGCTAAAACCAAGAAATTGGATGTAACCTGTAGCGTTGCCATTCATAATTTATGTTTCACAGATGATGCTTTAGAAACATTCAATACAAACTTTAAGGTGTTGCCTCCAATTAGAACACAATCAGATGTTAACGCGTTAATTGAAGGTGTAAAAGATTGCACCATTGATATGGTAACATCAGACCATAACCCAATTGATATTGAACATAAAAAAGTAGAATTTGATCATGCTAAATATGGCACCATTGGATTAGAATCGGCTTTTGGCGCTTTACAAACTATTTTCACCACCAAGAAAACAGTGGATATTTTAACCAAAGGGAAAGACCGATTTGGAATTGAATCTAGCTCCATTTCCATTGGTGAAAAAGCAAATTTAAGTTTGTTTAATCCTTCGGAATCCTATCAATTCAATAAAACACATATCACATCAACTTCAAAAAATGCCATTTTTGAAAACACGGAACTAAAAGGGCGTGTTTATGGTGTAATTTCGAATAATAAAATGAAAATAAATGACAAATAATTCAATTCAGGAAGGCAGAACTATGGCTATAGTTGCTTATTTCACGTTTGTTGGTTTAATTGTAGCCGTCATTATGAACATCGATAAGAGAAATCCGTTTACAGCATTTCATATCAGACAAATGTTAGGGCTTATTATCATGCTGTTAGTTTCTAATATTACAGAGGAATATATATCATCTTGGTTAGGAACTGCTTTATGGGCTTTTACCTTTGGTTGTTGGGTTTATGGTTTGTTTTATGCTATTAAATCGGAAGCAAGACCACTTCCTTTTTTCGGAGACAAATTTCAAGAATGGTTTAAAAATATAAATTAAAAAAAACGCACATATTGAACTTACAATACATAACAAGACCATCAAGTTTAAACGAAAACGCACCATTATTAATATTATGTCACGGTTATGGTAGTGATGAAAACGATTTGTTTTCATTCGCTTCTGAATTACCAGAGGAATTATTTATTATTTCGCTTCGCGCGCCTCAAGCCATGCAACCTTACGGAAATGCTTGGTATGCTATTAATTTTGATGCACAAAACGGTAAATGGAGTGATGACGAACAAGCTAAACATTCCCGAGACCTGATAGCAGAATTTATTGATTATGCTTGTGAAACGTATCCTGTTAATGCGAATAATGTAAATTTACTTGGGTTTAGTCAAGGGACTATTTTAAGCTATGCTGTTGCGCTCACCTATCCTGATAAAGTTAAAAATGTCATTGCGTTAAGTGGTTATATTAACCCAGAATTAATTCCTGAAAATACTTCAGAACTAAACTATTCTAATCTAGATTTTTACTGTTCCCATGGAAGCGCAGATCAAGTGATACCTGTGGAATGGGCACGAAAAGCACCTGAATTTTTAAAGCATTTGCATATCAAACACCAATACGCTGAATTTCCAGTAGGTCATGGTGTGGCGCCTCAAAATTTTTATGATTTCAGGAAATGGTTAGTTGAAAGGATATAAAAAGGATTCTGAAACTTTAAAAAGCAATTGTTCATCTTCGGTTAGCTCATACGTAATCAACATTTCGCCCCAATATTTCCCGTCTGTAAAATTGGCAATTATCCATTTATGATTTAAAACACGAATCTGATCTATCATCATTTTGCCACCATTCAGTGCAGGAAATGGAACAAGTGGATGTTCATCACTTTTCACTAAATTAAGTTCGTATAACTCATCTTTTATAAACGGAATTAACTGATTAACCCGATAACCTTTGTCTTCAAAATAGCTTAATGCAGATTCCGTATTCATAATAGAAAACTCAGATAAGTTCAAAACCTGATCACGCAAAGCCGAAATGGTATCGGAATATTTAGTAATATCCCTTTCAAAATAGGCTTCTTTTTTGTCAATAATACCTTCGTATGAATCTAAAATACGTTTGGAGTTTACATATTGAAATACTAATAAAAGTAATGCGAATATAAACAGGTACATAAAAATTCTCTTCTTCATTATATGGTAATTTGTAAGTTATCGTAAGCTAAAAAAACGTTTTCTGGCAAGGTTTGTTGTACCACATCATGAAAACCTAGTAAATGACTAATATGTGTTAAAAAAGCGCGTTTGGGCTTTACTTTGTTTATAATTTCCAACGCTTCTTCTAAATTTAGATGTGAAGGATGCTCCTTTTCACGTAACGCATTAAGAACTAATACATCCAGTCCTTCCAATTTTTCTAGTTCGGAATCTGCTATAGTTTTCATATCCGTTAAATAGGCAAATTTATCAAAACGATATCCAAAAACTTGCAGATTGTAATGTATACCGTTTACGGGAATAACCTTAATGTTACTTAAGGAAAACGGTTCATTTTTAACCTCATTTTGAACAACACTTGGCGCGCCAGGATATTTGTTTTCTCTTGCAAAAATATAATCAAAACGCCTATTTAATTCACCTAGAACCCGTTTATGTGCATAAACAGAAATGGGTCCTTGTTTGAAAAAAAAGGGTCTAATATCGTCTAATCCAGCCGTATGATCAGCATGCTCATGTGTGAAAATTACGGCATCTAATTTAGTACAATTAGCACGTAGCATTTGCTGCCGGAAATCTGGACCACAATCAATAACATAACTGTAAGTATCCCACTCCACCAATACAGAAACACGCAAACGTTTATCTTTAGGATTTGTGCTTAAACAGACAGGATGCGAACTTCCAATAACGGGAATGCCTTGTGATGTTCCAGTGCCTAAAAATGTAATTTTCAATCGTATTTATTTTAAAACAAAAATAGGGTTATTTTTTTGTTTGACCACCCGTTTTAATACCTTTGTCTTATAAAAAAAATTGTAGTTCAGAATGGAAATTAGCTTAAAAGGTGATAAAGAGTTTGAAGAAATACCGTCCTTAAAAACAAAGGCACTTCGTATTAATTTGAATGAGAATATTTACGGAACATTTGCAGAAATTGGAGCAGGACAAGAAACAGTTCGTCAATTTTTTAGAGCTGGAGGTG
>CBFHJN010000149.1:0-7414 GCA_965655805.1 Flavobacteriaceae bacterium | reverse complement strand
CCGTAATAGTAAAATTAATTAAGCGAATATTGATAATTGGATCCTTTACATACATTCCAATTTTGTTTTTTAATAATGTGGTAGCATCTTCACGTGATAATCCACCAAGTTTAATGGTACCTAAAACTGGATATTCAATATTCCCATTTTTATCAATTAAATAGGTAGGCATTTTAAGATCAGCATTTGCATTTACTGATGAAACGCTATAAGACACAGCAGGCAAGTTAAAAGGAGCTACAGCATCCGCATCACCACCTATGCTTATAAAAATTAAATCGTTTGGTTTATAAACAATATCAGAATTCAAGGGAATGTCATTATATTCAGATACGGGTTCGTCTTGAAAATAAATAACTTCTTTACTCGTAACACAGGACGACGCTACTACTAATAATAGTAGAAGGGTTATTTTGGAAATAATGTTTTTTGGAATGGTCATAAATTTGTTGGTTTAGTTTAAAACATCATATGTTGAATTATTCGGATTGTATTCTACTACAATATCTTTTATTTTAGATACAATTTCAATATTCTGACAATTAGAACCTAATATACAGAGTTCTTTTATAAGATTTTCTGTCATTTCAATATTAACTGGCTTGCATTTAGCTATCATGATCTTTTCATTATAGGTTGGTTTTGTATTTTCACCTTCAACAAGTAGTTCTTCAAATATTTTTTCTCCAGGTCTTAAACCAGTTATTTTAATATCAATATCCGTTGGGAATTTTAAGCCTGAAAGCGCAATCATGTTCATAGCTAAATCGTAAATTTTTATAGGTTTGCCCATATCAAAAACAAAAATTTCATGCCCTAATCCCATAGCTGCTGCTTCAAGAACTAACAAACTAGCTTCAGGTATGGTCATAAAATACCTAATAATATCTTTATGTGTTACGGTTAATGGTCCACCGGCTTCAATTTGCTTTTTAAATAATGGAATAACCGATCCATTGGAGCCTAAAACATTTCCAAACCGAGTAATAATAAATTTGGTTGTGGTTTGTGTATTTTGCTGACAACAAATTAGCATTTCTGCAATCCGTTTTGTGGCTCCCATGACGTTAGTAGGGTTTACTGCTTTATCTGTTGAAATTAAAATAAACTTTTTGGCTCCATATTTTTTCGATAAATGGACGACGTTTTTAGTGCCTCTAACATTCACACTAACAGCCTCATAAGGGTTTTGTTCCATTAAAGGAACGTGTTTGTATGCTGCAGCATGAAATACTATTTCAGGTTTATATAAATTGAAAATATTATCTAAACGTACGCTATTTCTAATATCGGCAATAATTGGTATAACATTTTCAATACCATTTCGGATTAACTCCTGTTGTAAATCATATAAAGGTGATTCTGCATTGTCAATAAGAATAAGTCTTTTAAATTTGAAAATAGATAATTTTCTAACCAATTCGCTTCCTATAGAACCAGCAGCTCCAGTAACTAGAATAATTCGATTACTATA
Organism: Flavobacteriaceae bacterium; assembly: GCA_965655805.1. Taxonomy (GTDB): domain Bacteria; phylum Bacteroidota; class Bacteroidia; order Flavobacteriales; family Flavobacteriaceae; genus Algorimicrobium. Next base: position 5,940 of record CBFHJN010000149.1, on the reverse strand, counting down.
TTCGTCATTTAATACAGGATTATCAATATTGATAGGTTCACGACCTAATAGATCTTCAATGTTTATGTTTTTAATTTGACCAATACTTAAATCGCCGTCAATCCATGTTTGAACGGCAGGAACTATTTTCACATTTAAGTTCAATGCAAATAACTTGCTAGTAATTTGAAGTAAACGATTTGAATTAATATTCTGAATGGATATAATAACCGAGTCAATATCGTTTTTTTCTATAAACTCCTTCGTGATGTTTTTAGGATGATAGACGTTTAGTAGATTAATTTTTTTACCTACTTTTCGTTCATTATCATCAATAAAGCCAAATACATCAATATCTGTTTTTGCATCATTGGCTATGGCATTGTAGGTAATAATCCCAGAGTCGCCAGCGCCATATATTAAAACAGTGCTTTTGGTGTCATCTTCATTTTCGGTTATCAAGCTTCTATAAATGGATTTTATAAAAAACTTGGCACCAATAAGAAAAAACATATTCAGAAGCAGATGAATATATATTATTGAGCCAGGAATATCAAATACATTGTTGTAGTTGTATTTCCGACTCATAAATGTGGTTATGATTAATATGGTAGCTAAAATGTTAACGCCAATAATAATATTTACAACATCCTTAAAGCCGGTGAATCGAACAACGCCTTTATGAGAGCTTACTAATAAGAAACTAATTATGCCTGCAAACACAACAAAAGGTATTTGCTTTAGAAACATGGAAAAATCGAAATCTATTTGAAAATTAAAACGAATTAAATAGGCAATAAAAAAGGTAAACGCTATAATACACGAGTCAAATAGCAGTACGAGCCATTTGGACGCGTAGCGATTAGATAATTTTCGTAGTATGTGATATAACTTATCCAAAATAATTTTTAATAACTTGAGTAACACGGTCTAAATCTGCGTGCTTTAAATTAGATCCACTTGGTAGGCATAAGCCACGTTCAAATAAATTGTCAGAAACACCATTTAAATAACTCGGGTAGTTTTCAAATATAGGTTGCTGATGCATAGGTTTCCATGACGGTCTGGATTCAATATTTTGTTCTGAAAGCGCTTCTAAAACGCCATTTCTAATCGTTGTATTCTTAAATAGAACAGCTGTTAACCAGCGATTTGAATAATAATTTTCTGGTTCTGCTAAAAATTCTATTTCTTGAATAGATTTTAATGCGTTTTTATAATACTCGAAATGCAACCTTCTGGTTTGGATTCTATTTTCTAAAACCTGCATTTGTCCACGACCAATACCAGCCAGTATATTTGATAACCTATAATTATGTCCAACTTCTGAATGGCTATAATTAACTCCTGGGTTTTTAGCTTGCGTAGCCAAAAATATGGATCTTTTTTTTGTTTCAATATCTCTAGACACCAAAGCACCACCTCCAGATGTTGTTATAATTTTATTTCCGTTAAAAGACAAAACAGAAAGATTGCCAAATGTACCACAAGGTTGGTTTTTAAACCGACTGCCTAGGGCTTCAGCACTGTCCTCAATAACAGGAATCTGATATTTTTCAGAAATAGTATGTATTTGTGTTACATTGTATGGCATTCCATATAAATTAATAGCAATAATTGCTTTAAGCTTTTTATCTTTTTTTTGCCTATCAATTATCGCTTTCTCTAACAACTCGGGACACATGTTCCAAGTTTTTGTTTCACTATCTATGAAAACAGGCGTTGCACCAACGTAAATTACTGGATTTACCGATGCCACAAATGTTTTTGTCTGACAAAGCACTTCGTCGCCTTCAGAAACATTTAGAAGTTTTAGAGCTAAATGTATAGCGGCTGTTCCAGAACTTAAAGCTGCAACATGCGACTGATTTCCAAGGAATGATTCCAAATCGGTTTCAAAACCATCTACATTAGGACCTAAAGGTGCAATCCAGTTGGTTTTAAAAGCTTGATTAATATAATTTTCTTCAAGGCCACTCATATGTGGTGCAGATAACCATATTTTAGATTTCACTTCTGAAGTGTTTTTTGTCATCGTAAATATCTATGTTTAAATAGTTTCCATCAAATAAATACGATAAATAACTAATTTCCACGTTTTTTGATTTTTATTGAAACTTTAATGATGTTTTAATCTTAAATATTAAGCATTTTATCGTAATATTTAAAAGTGGTAACCCAATTCATGTATTTTATTTCCTCATTTTTTTATTACTTATAGGATTTCAGGAATCTAAATTTCACATGGTAAATATTGCAATAATTACGGAAAACTGACTAAAAAAATACCGTTTATATAGTTTTTTTTTAAATACATCTAAAATATAGTCTCTGACCTCTGTTTATTCATTAAAATAACTAATTTTAAAGTTGAAAACGAAACTTTTTTAATGATTGTAAATCCATTTTCATCTAATACGTTTAGAGCCGTTTGGCTGAAACATTTTAAGGCAAATAAGCCTGAAATACCTACGGATATCATCAAGGGTGTGTCATTCTATAAACATGCTTTTTTGCCTTGCCTGATTAATGTAGGTAACAAACTGACCAATGGATTAAATTATAAGATAAATTTAAAAGCCAACGACTATAAAGATCAGGTTTTTTTAGTTCGGGATATTCCTTCCTATCAGGAAGATGCTGTTTTAGAGGAAACCTTCAATTTAAAACGTAGAAAAGTATTTCAATATGAAGGCTATATTACACGTGTTGGGAATTATGAGTCATTAGATACCTATTTGAATACTATTTATAAATCCAATACACGATCTAAATTACGCAGAAATATCAATCGTTTAGAAGCTAATTTTAAAGTGGATTACACGATGTATTGTGGTGAAATTTCCAAAACAGATTTCGATATTGTTTTTGATAGTTTTTACAAACTCTTTGAAAAACGTTATGCCAATAAAGGTGAGCCATGTGGTGAATTAGAACCCAAATTATGGGCATTTTACACGGAATTGGCTTACACAATGATTAACGAAGGAACAGCTTCATTATTTGTTATTTATTGTGATGATAAGCCTATTGGCATAACCTTCAGTTATCATTTCGGTGAAATTTTAGTGGAAGCTTTAACGGTTTTCGATATCGATTTTTATCGCTATAATATTGGGCACACAACTATTTTGAAAATGCTTGAATGGAGTTTTGAGAATGGCATTACAATTTTTGATTATACCCAAGGTGATTTTGACTATAAGAAACGTTGGAGTGATGATCGCTACAAAACCTATTACCATATTTTATACGATTCTAAATCTTTTAAAAGTAGGCTTACTGCTCGTTTTTTAGAAACATACTTCAATTTTAAACGGGAATTTAGAGAGCGCAATTACAGCACAAAAGTTCACAGTATAAAACACAAACTTTTTGGAGGTTCTAAAAATGAAGCCGTTTTGTTGGATGCCTATAAAGTAGAAGTTCTTTCTGGAATTTTAGATTTGGACAAAAGCCTAAAACAGATTGATTTGGATTCCGAGATATACGTTTCACAACGAAAAGCTTTGTACGATTTTTTATATATGAACCCAGAACCAGCAAAGGATTTGAGGTTTTATTTAGATGAAGACAATACGCTTTTAGTAAAAGGGAAAGATGCCATCTTAAAAATTATTAAAGATGAAGCATAACCCATTTACCGCTAAAACGTACCAAGATACTTGGTTGAGATATTTTGCAAAAGACAAGGTTGGTAAGCAGTTTCAGTTTATCAAAAATCAACTGTTTATCAAGCATCAATTTTTACCGTATTATATAAATGCTGGTAGAAATATGACCAATGGCATGACGTATGAGATTGATAATGATAAAACAGATTATAAAGGTAAAACCCTTGTTATTTATGATGTTCCCGATTATTGCGATGCTATAAATCAACCTAAAAATTCAAAGCTAAAAATTAGTAAAGTCCGCCAATACAAAGGGTTTTTGGCTGATTTGTCTGGAGTGAATTCTTTTGATGATTATTTACAAAAAAATCTAAATAATAAATCTAGAAATAAGTTTAGAAGTTCATTAAAAAAATTTGAAAGCTGCTTTGATGTTTCCTACCAATACTATTATGGTGAAATTGAGCTAGAAGTTTACAACACCATGATGGCTGATTTTAAATATTTAGTGGAAAGTCGCTATTCCGATTTAAAAATTGAGACCAACTTAATTAATGAATGGCCTTTTTATAAAGAACTTGTTTATAATATGCTACAAGAAAAGAAAGCCATGATTGTAAGTATTGAAGTGGCAGGAAAACCCATTTCTATGTCCCTTGCTTTTTTAAGTGACAATAGCTTGGTAGGTGCTGTTAAAGCATTTAATACGGATTATTATAAATTTAATGTTGGACATATTGAGATAAGTAAATTTATTGGTTGGTGTATAGATCATGACAAAAAGGTTTTAGATTTTTCGAAAGGCGAATATGAATACAAAACCAAATGGACTAACACCAACTACCTATATAACTGTCATGTAGTTTATGATTCCTCAAGTTTAACTTCAAGCATAACGGGAAGTTTACTTGTGAAATATTTTCAGTTTAAACAATATTTACGGGATAAAAATTTCAACTTATTTGTTGCTAAAACACGTTATACGGTTAAAAATTTGGGTTCTAAAAAAGTTGAGAAATTACCGTTTAAAATTCACCCTTGGACTGATAATTATGATTTAGAGCAGTTTCAATTGATTAATTTAAATACTGAAGTAAAAACTCATCCATTTTTAAAACGTTTAATTTTTGATGGTTTATTTCAAAAACCGGAATCTTTTTCAGGGCTTGAGGTATATAAACTAAAAGCGGGTAAAGAGGGTAAGCCGAAATATGGCATTAAGGGTACTAAATCTAATTATCTTATTGAGGTTCTTTAGAGTTGTGAATTTCAGCTAATTCCGACATGGAAACACTTTTGAAATTACCGCTTTCCTTTAGTTTTTTAAAGTGTTTGAAAATGTTTTCTAGGTTGTTGAAATTTTCATCCATATGTTTCCCAAAATTATGTGGATGCCACCATAAATGATAAATTTCATTCATTTTTGCAGCTCGTGTAAGTCCTTTTTTTATCCTGTTGATGCGCACGGTTTCGAACATTTTGAATGTTTTATTATACGGACGGAAAAACTTACTCGATGGGATGTTTACAAGACCATGCTTTTTATTTAAAGTTTCAACTGGATTGGTGTTGTAACCAGACACATTGCAGTACGCATCTATTAACCTAAAAGCTTTATGTATAGAGTTGTCAAGTTTTTTTGTGTCGTGAGTATTAAACATCCAATGTTTTTCTATGCCACGATAACAAATAATACCATGTTTAGCACAAATCTGTAAATAGGTATCATTTATTTGATTTCTTGGGAAAACAATACTTTTTATGACTATATTTTTTTGTTTGGCAATGGCGAGTGTCGCAATAATATCGGCTTCAAACTGTTCGGGAGTTTGGCCGTCTTCATTGACGTAAAAATGACTAAATGTATGACTAGCTATTTCATGATTACCGTTGTTTTTAATAAGCTCAATAAGAGATTCTGCATAATGAAACGGATCATCAACCTCATTATTTCCAATGTTATCTATCAAGCGATACGGATTAAATTGCGAGTTTATATAAGTCGGCTTTTCCTTTGGTAATGCAGCCAGTAATTCCTGTTTGTCTTTTGCAAACAAGAATCCAACGGTTGCAAAACTTAATTTAATTTTATATTTATCTGCCAATGTTATTAATCTAGGAATAACTTTATGTACATTCCGCAAATTAGTTTCGTAATCAGACGTTGTTTTTACATCAAATAATCCCCAGAAAAGTTCAAAGTCCAAAGAAATTAATAAATAGCCGTTCTGTTCTTCCATTAACTTAAAATAGTTTTAATGGTTTTAATAATAATTTTCAAGTCTACTGATAAACTTGCGCTGTCAATATACTTTTTGTTCAGTGCTATTTTCTGAGGTAAAATGTT
>CBFHJN010000148.1:0-7466 GCA_965655805.1 Flavobacteriaceae bacterium | reverse complement strand
CAGAAGTAGTGGCTCATGATAAACTTATTCAAGGAAAAGAAAGTTATTTAAATTTACCTTGGTTTATAATTAGAGGTTTAATTTTTATTGCAGGATGGAGTTTATATAGACATTTTGCACGTAAGTTCTCAATAGCTCAAGATAACGCAGATGTAAATGATAATAGTAATTTCAAAAAATCATTTCGTATCGCAGCAGCATTCCTTGTATTTTATATCTATACCGAGTCTATCATGTCTTGGGATTGGATTATGAGTGTGGATCCACACTGGTTTAGTACCTTATTCGGATGGTATGTATTTGCCAGTATGTTTGTAAGTGGTATTACCGTTATTGCATTAGTGTCTATTTACTTGAAGTCTAGAGGTTATTTAGAATTTGTAAACGATAGTCATTTACATGATTTAGCCAAATTCATGTTTGGTATTAGTATTTTCTGGACTTATTTATGGTTTTCACAATTCATGTTGATTTGGTACTCAAATATTCCAGAAGAAGTAACATACTTTGTAACCCGTTTTGAAGATTACCAATTACCATTTTTAGGCATGGTAGTGATGAATTTCGTTTTCCCATTATTGCTCTTAATGAATAGTGATTACAAACGTATTCCTTGGTTTATAGTTATGGGTGGTCTTGTTATTTTAGCTGGACATTATATAGATGTTTTCAATATGATTATGCCTGCAACGGTTGGTGATAGATGGTTTATTGGTATTCCGGAAATAGGCGCGATATTATTATTCGCAGGATTGTTCATATTAGTAGTCTTTACCGCTTTAACAAAAGCACCATTATTGGCTAAAGGAAATCCATTTATTAAGGAAAGTGAGCATTTTCATTATTAAAAATTAATTAAAGTAGAGAAGAGACAATGACAGCTTTTTTAACAATTATAATAGTAGTTTTTATCGGTGTTGCTATCTGGCAAATGGTCAAAATATTTGATTTAGCCCAAATAGGTGTATCGGATAGCCAAGTGGCAAACGAAAATGATAATAAGGTGAATGCCTACTTAATGATAGGTTTTTTAATTTTCATTTACGTGATCACCATTATTTGTTTTGTATTATGGGGTGATTTACCATTAATGTCTAATTCAGCATCTGAACACGGATCAGAAATTGATAATTTAATGATTATCTCTATGATCATTATTTTTATAGTACAAACTATCACCCAATTCTTGTTACATTACTTTGCTTACAAGTATCGTGGCGAAAAAGGCCGTAAAGCATTGTACTTTGCTGATAACAATACGTTAGAAGCTATCTGGACAATCATTCCGGTTATTGTTTTAGCAGGTTTAATCATTTATGGTTTATTCACTTGGACAAGTATTATGAATGTGAATGAAGATGATGATCCTTTAGTTGTTGAATTATATGCACAACAATTTAACTGGAAAGCACGATACGGTGGAAATGATAACACGTTAGGAAAAGCGAATGTGCGATTAATTAATTTAGATAACGCTAATATTCTTGGATTAGATGAAGCGGATCCTAACGCACAAGATGATATTATTACTACAGAACTGCACTTACCAGTTGGAAAACCAGTTTTAATTAAAATGCGTTCTCAGGATGTTTTGCATTCGGCTTATATGCCACACTTTAGAGCTCAAATGAACTGTGTTCCTGGAATGATAACACAATTTGGTTTTACACCTACGGTCACTACTGCTGATATGAGACAAACGCCTGAAATGATTGAAAAGGTGAAAAACATTAACAATATTCGTGCAGAAAAAAGTAAAGAACTTGCCGCAAAAGGTGAAGTTGCTCTTGATCCATATGAATTTGATTATCTAGTATTATGTAATAAAATTTGCGGTAAGTCACATTACAATATGCAAATGAAAATAATAGTAGAAACCCAAGAAGAATATGACGCTTGGATCGCGGAACAAAAGGAATTTAAAGATTCTTTAATTAAGTAATAAACTGTTTTAAAAAAAGTATATAGAAGGTTATGTCAACACACGCAGATACTCACGCTCACGACGACGATCACGGACATCATCATAAGGAAACATTCGTAACTAAATATATATTTAGTCAGGATCATAAAATGATTGCCAAGCAATACTTGGTAACAGGTACTATAATGGGTGTAATAGGTGTTTTAATGTCTATTATGTTCCGTATGCAAATCGCATGGCCAGAGGAACCAAACATATTATTTGAAGCTTTACTTGGTAAATGGGCTCCTGGAGGTGTTATGGATGCAGATATTTATCTGGCATTAGTAACTATCCATGGTACTATTATGGTATTCTTTGTCTTAACGGCTGGATTAAGTGGTACGTTTAGTAACCTGCTAATTCCCTTGCAAATTGGTGCGCGGGATATGGCATCAGGTTTTCTAAATATGGTTTCGTATTGGTTATTCTTTTTATCAAGTGTAATCATGATTATCTCTTTATTTGTTGAGGCTGGTCCTGCTGCAGCTGGTTGGACAATTTATCCTCCTTTATCAGCCTTACCAATGGCTCAAGGCGGTTCTGGTATGGGTATGACACTATGGTTGGTATCTATGGCTATCTTTATTGCATCCTCTTTATTAGGATCGTTAAATTATGTCGTTACGGTTATTAACCTGCGTACTAAAGGTATGTCCATGACGCGTTTACCGTTAACAATTTGGGCGTTCTTTGTTACGGCTATTATTGGTATCGTTTCATTCCCAGTGTTATTATCTGCTGCTTTATTATTAATAATGGATAGAAGTTTTGGAACATCCTTCTTCTTATCAGATATATTTATTCAAGGTGAAGTTTTACATTACCAAGGTGGTTCTCCTGTATTATTTGAACACCTTTTCTGGTTTCTTGGGCATCCAGAAGTTTATATTGTAATTCTTCCTGCTATGGGATTAGTTTCTGAAATTATGGCAACCAATTCACGTAAACCTATTTTTGGTTATCGTGCTATGATTGCGTCTATTTTAGCCATCGCATTCCTTTCAACAATAGTTTGGGGTCACCATATGTTTATTTCAGGTATGAATCCATTTTTAGGGTCCGTATTTACGTTTACAACGTTATTAATTGCTATACCATCTGCGGTAAAAGCATTTAACTGGATTACCACGCTATGGAAAGGTAATATTCAGATGAATCCAGCCATGTTATTTTCAATTGGTTTTGTTTCTACGTTTATTACTGGTGGTTTAACAGGTATTATTTTAGGTGATAGTGCGTTAGATATTAATGTACATGATACCTATTTTGTAATTGCGCATTTCCACCTGGTAATGGGTATATCAGCTTTATATGGTATGTTTGCTGGTATCTACCACTGGTATCCTAAAATGTACGGTCGTATGCTGAATAAAAAATTAGGATACATTCATTTTTGGGTAACAGCTATTTGTGCCTATGGTGTTTTCTTCCCAATGCACTTTATTGGAATGGCAGGTTTACCAAGACGTTACTATACAAATTCAAACTTTCCATTGTTTGATGATTTAGCAAACGTAAATGTCGTAATAACAATCTTTGCTATCATTGGTGGAGCATTCCAATTAGTATATTTATATAACTTTTTTGCAAGCATGTTCTTTGGTAAGAAAGCCGAGCAAAACCCTTGGAGGTCTACAACACTAGAGTGGACAGCTCCTGTTGAACACATTCATGGAAACTGGCCAGGTGCTATTCCTCACGTTTATCGTTGGTCTTACGACTATAGTAAACCAGGTCATGATGTTGATTTTGTTATGCAAAACGTCCCTTTAAAAGAAGGTGAAGAAGAATTACATCACTAATTATATTGAATGTGATAACCTGATAAGAGATTGATAATATCAAAAGCCTTTCTATTAAATTAGAAAGGCTTTTTACTATATTTGTTTTAGCTGGTATTTATCAGTATAATGAAGTTTAATAAAACAGATTCCTACTTTCGTGGGAGGTATGCATGAACGAAAATCTAAATCCAACAAACGAAAATTTTTCACCTGAAGAGAATGATGTCGAAAAAAAGTTAAGACCATTATCCTTTGACGATTTTACCGGTCAGGATCAAGTTTTGGAAAACCTTAAAATATTTGTTCAAGCCGCAAATGGTCGTGAAGAAGCATTAGATCATACCTTGTTTCATGGACCTCCAGGATTAGGAAAAACAACGTTAGCTCATATTTTGGCATGTGAGCTAGGTGTGAGTATAAAAGTGACTTCGGGTCCTGTTTTGGATAAGCCCGGTGATTTAGCCGGATTATTAACCAATCTAGATGAACGCGATGTACTATTCATTGATGAAATCCATCGGTTAAGTCCCATTGTGGAAGAGTATTTATATTCTGCTATGGAAGATTATAAAATCGATATCATGATAGAATCTGGTCCAAATGCAAGAACCGTCCAAATAAATTTAAATCCCTTTACCTTAATTGGTGCAACGACGCGATCCGGATTATTAACCGCACCTATGCGTGCACGTTTCGGAATTCAAAGTCGCTTGCAATATTATAACACGGAATTACTAACAACTATCGTTCAGCGAAGTTCTAATATATTAAATGTTCCTATTTCCATGGAAGCAGCTGTTGAAATTGCAGGAAGAAGTCGTGGAACACCGCGTATTGCTAATGCCTTGTTGCGTCGTGTTAGAGATTTTGCACAAATAAAAGGTAATGGTAGTATTGATATAAACATAGCCAAATTTGCTTTAGAAGCGCTAAATGTTGACGCACACGGCTTGGATGAAATGGATAATAAAATCCTAACCACCATTATCGATAAGTTCAAAGGTGGTCCTGTAGGTATTACTACGTTGGCAACTGCGGTAAGCGAAAGTGCTGAAACCATTGAAGAAGTTTATGAACCTTTTTTAATACAACAAGGTTTCATTATGCGCACACCTCGTGGTCGAGAAGTGACTGAACAGGCTTACAAACATTTAGGTCGTGTAAAAGGGCCAACTCAAGGTGGATTATTTTAATAGATTCACACATTAATATATTCTGAATTGTGAAAGCTGAAAATCAAATACCTGCTGTTTCGTTAACCAAATTTTTAAAGCATTCGCTAGAAATTCTAAATAATCCACTGCCATTTCATCATATAAATTTTGAAGAGCAAGGTGATGTATTTCGATTAAAAATTGGTTTAAAAAACAGTGTCGTTTTTATTCGTGATGCTGCATTTGCGGAATACGTCCTTCAGAAGAATCAAAAAAATTATACCAAATCTAAAATCCAGACAGAAGATTTAGTAAAATATGTGGGGAAAGGTTTATTAACCGCAGAAGGTGAACATTGGAAAAAACAACGCAAACTGATTCAGCCTGCTTTTCATAAAAAGCAATTAGAAAACCTTCTTGAGAGCATAAAAAATGCGATTCTTCTAGAATATGATAAAATAGCTCCCAACAAGGAAATAGACATATTCCCAATTTTAAACGATTTAGCTTTTCAAACAGTAGTGAAATCTCTATTTAGCAGTGCAGCTAATCAAGATGATATTAATCGATTGCAACACATAACAGAAGCTGCCCAAAAAATGTTGGTCAAAGAGTTACGCCAACCCTATTTAGGATGGTGGTTTAATTTGAGTGGAGAGATTAAAAAGCATACCGATTTAACAGATGAAGCACGACAGATATTAAAACGAATAGTAGCCGAGCGTCGTGCATCAAAAGTTAGAGAGAATGACCTATTGGATATGCTTTTAGATGCTAAATATGATGATGGTAATGTAATGGAAGAAGAACAGCTCATCGACGAAATTTTAATTTTGTTTACAGCTGGTCATGAAACTACATCTAACGCGTTGACATTTACAATGCAATTACTAGCCTTACATCCTGAATGGCAAGAGAGAATATATAAGGAACGTTTGGAATTACTAAAACATAGTTCCGATTTAATGGATTTCGTTTCGAAATCCAAAGTATGTCAGCAAGTTATTGAGGAAGCCATGCGCTTATATCCACCAGCTTATTTTATAGATAGGGTTAACATAGCTGATGATAGTTTCAACGGAATGCATTTTGAAACTAATTCAAATCTGTTATTTTCCATTTATGAAATTCATCGTCATCCAGATTTGTGGGAGCAACCCAATGATTTTCTGCCTGAACGCTTTGAGGAAGGTAGCCGAAAGTTCTCATCACAATATTTTCCTTTTGGAGCAGGACCGCGAAAATGTATTGGAAACAACTTCGCCATGTTTGAAATGATTATTGCCATTTCTGAACTAATTTCAACTTATAAAATTCGTCCAAATTTTGAAACGATTGATATCACACCGCTTATTACCTTAAAACCTAAAAATGCTTTTTTGACTTTTGAAAAAAGGAATTAATGCCAACAAATAAATCAAGATATAGCGCAATGATTAAAGCCGAAGCCAAACGCCTCGGGTTTTTGTCTTGCGGTATTTCTAAAGCAGAATTTCTAGAGGAAGAAGCGCCAAGATTCGAAAGATGGTTGAAAAATAATAGTCATGGCGAAATGAGATATATGGAAAATCATTTTGATAAACGCCTAGATCCAACAAAACTCGTAGAAGGTTCTAAAAGCGTGGTTTCATTATTGTTGAATTATTATCCTTCGAAAATTCAAACAGAAGACTCCTATAGGCTGTCAAAATATGCCTACGGAACGGACTATCATTTTGTGATTAAAGATAAATTAAAATCACTTTTACAAACTATACAAGCTGAAATTGGAGACGTTCAAGGTCGTGCATTTGTAGATTCAGCACCAGTTTTAGATAAAGCTTGGGCAGCCAAATCGGGTTTAGGTTGGATTGGGAAACATTCCAATTTATTAACCCAACAAGTAGGTTCGTTTTATTTTATTGCCGAATTAATAATCGATTTGGAATTGGAATATGATTCCGTTACTACCGATCATTGTGGCACCTGTACTAAATGTATTGATGCGTGCCCAACTCAAGCTATAACCGAACCTTATGTTGTGGATGGTAGCAAATGTATTTCCTATTTTACCATCGAGTTAAAAGAAAATATTCCAACGGAATTTAAAGGTCAATTTAATGATTGGATGTTTGGCTGCGATATTTGTCAAGATGTCTGTCCTTGGAATCGGTTTTCAAAAGCGCATAGCGAACCACTTTTCAATCCACACCCAGAATTATTGGACATGACTAAAAAGGATTGGGAAGAAATCACCGAAGATACCTTTCGAAATGTATTCCAGAAATCTGCCGTAAAACGAACCAAATTTTCTGGACTTACCCGAAACATTGATTTTTTGCTTGAATAAAATTAAATTATCATTCTAAAATATTTATTTTCAAGGTTTTATAATTTCGTATTTTTTTGCCGAATTTATTTTTTAAATATTTTCAACTGTTTTTCATTAAATTAATATACTTTTATACCAATCCCTTCATACAGGTTTCTAATTGATAGCCCTAAAATTAATCGTATGAATACAGTTATTAATGTTTTAATTGTTGATGATCATCCCATAATCATTGGCGCTTACAGACTTGC
>CBFHJN010000147.1:0-7568 GCA_965655805.1 Flavobacteriaceae bacterium | reverse complement strand
AAACGTATAAATTAATACCCAAAGATGGCGTTTATGTGGTGAAATCTACTATTAATAACCAAACCCATTTTGGAATGATGAATATTGGTACCAATCCTACCGTCAATAAAAACAATGAACAGTCTATTGAAATTAATTTCTTTAATTTAGAGGCTTCATTATATGGTTCCAAATTGAAAATAGACATGCTTGAACGCATCCGAAATGAACAAAAATTCAATTCAGTAACCGAGTTAAAAGCGCAATTAGAATACGATAAACAAACCGCTTTGCAGTATATAAAAAATCATGCGAATCACTAATTTTCTTTTCAAGCAGGTTGATAATTCGTCCTTAATAATTTTCAGAATTATTTTTGGGTTACTTTGTTTTTTGGAAGCTATTGGTGCCATTTTCACAGGTTGGGTTAAACGCACATTAATTGATCCTCAATTCACGTTTTCATTTATTGGCTTTGAGTGGCTACAACCTTTACCTGGAAACGGTATGTATATCTATTATGTAATAATGGGTGTTTTTGGCTTTTTTATTATGCTTGGCTATCGCTACCGCTTTAGTGCCTTTATGTTTACAATTTTGTGGATGGGTACCTATTTAATGCAAAAATCATCTTATAATAATCACTATTATTTATTGATTCTTTTAAGTGCCATCATGATTATTTTGCCAGCGCATAAAAATGTGTCGCTAGATGCTAAACGCAACCCAGACATTAAAAGTATTTCCATGTCCAATTGGTGCAGATACATTTTCGTACTTCAAATGTTTATTGTTTACACCTACGGCTCAATTGCCAAGTTATATCCAGATTGGTTGGATGCATCTGTCATGGCTATTTTAATGAAAAGTAAAGAACATTATTATCTGATTGGCGATTTTCTACAACAAGAATGGATGCATTATTTTTTAGCCTATGGTGGCATTCTGTTTGATGGTCTAATTATTCCCTTGTTACTTTACAAACCAACACGGAAATGGGCATTTTTTGCGTCCATATTCTTTCATTTGTTTAACTCTTTTGTGTTTCAAGTGGGAATTTTCCCGTATTTATCATTGGCATTTGCGTTGTTCTTTTTTGAGTCAAAAACAATCCATCGTATTTTTTTAAAAAGAAAACCTTTTTATGAAGGTACTGAAGTTCGTATTCCAAGCTACAAAAAACCAATGCTTGCCATTTTTGCTATTTATTTTTCAGCTCAAATTTTATTACCATTACGTCACTACGTATTTCCGCAATCTGTTTTATGGACGGAAGAAGGACACAGAATGTCTTGGCGCATGATGTTACGCACAAAAAGTGGATTTACCCTGTATCACGTGATCGATAAAAAAACAAAAGAGAAGACCATCATTAATTTAGATCATTATTTAACACCTAAACAAAAACGTTTAGCTAGTGCCAAGCCAGATGTTATCTGGCAATTTGCGCAAATCATAAAGGAAGATTTTGCTATAAAAGGTCAAGATGTTTCGGTGTTTGTTGATTGTAAAATTAGTGTGAATGGCCGTAAATATATACCGTTTATAAATCCGGAAGTCGATTTAGCGGCTACCAAGTGGTCCGCTTTTACACATAGCAATTGGATTTTACCCCCAAAACAAGACTATTTCACACGGTAATTATGTAAATTTGCCGCTTAAAATTTTTATCCCATGTTACAAATACCATTTATTAGAGAGCATAAAGATTTGGTTATTGATCGTTTGAAAAAACGCCAAATTGATGCCACGGAAATGATCAACGAGGTGATTGCTTTAGATGAACAAAGACGTCAAGAACAAACACAATTAGATAATATGTTGGCGGAATCCAATGTGCTTTCTAAAGAAATTGGTATGCTTTACAAATCTGGTCAAGCTGAAAAAGCTAATGAGCTTAAAGCAAGAACTTCTAATTTAAAAACGGAATCTAAAGATTTAACAGACAAGCTTAATGACACAACCGAAGCTTTAAATCAGTTATTGTATAAAATTCCTAATGTACCCAATGAATTGGTTCCTACTGGAAATTCGGAAGACGAAAACGAAGAAATTTTTAAAGAAGGTACTGTTCCAACGCTTCACGAAAACGCCTTACCGCATTGGGAATTGGCAAAAAAATACGATATCATCGATTTTGAATTGGGCAACAAGATTACAGGTGCAGGTTTTCCTGTTTATAAAGGAAAAGGTGCACGATTACAGCGTGCGTTAATTGCCTATTTTTTAGATAAAAATACCGAAGCTGGTTACACAGAATACCAATTACCGCTTTTAGTAAATGAAGCATCTGGTTTTGGAACCGGTCAATTACCAGACAAAGAAGGGCAAATGTATCATGTAACGGAAGATAATTTATACCTAATTCCAACTGCTGAAGTTCCCGGAACTAATATTTTTCGCGATGTTATTTTAAATGACAACGAACTCCCAATTAGCATTACAGGTTACACACCTTGTTTCCGTCGTGAAGCTGGAAGTTATGGTGCTCATGTTCGTGGACTAAACCGTTTACACCAATTTGATAAAGTAGAAATTTTACGTGTTGAACATCCTGAAAACTCCTATAAAGCTTTGGATACCATGGTAGACCATGTAAAAGGCATTTTACAGGAACTCAAGTTACCTTACCGCATTTTAAGACTTTGTGGTGGCGATTTAGGATTTACATCAGCAATGACCTATGATTTTGAAGTGTTTTCAACCGCTCAAGACAGATGGTTAGAAATTTCATCGGTTTCTAATTTTGAAACCTTTCAAGCCAATCGTTTAAAACTCCGTTTTAAAAATAGCGAAGGTAAAAACGAATATGCACATACACTTAATGGCAGTTCATTGGCATTACCGCGTGTATTGGCAGGAATTTTAGAAAACTACCAAACACCTGAAGGCATTGTTATTCCAGAAGTCCTTGTTCCTTACACAGGCTTTAACATAATTAACTAGATTTGTAGGATTTATTCTACTAATTGAGCAACTAAATTTTCACAAAAATCGTTAAAAAGCAAAAATCACCTGCTGTTTAACGATTTTTTGCTGTTTTATTTTGTAAAGACAGAAATATTGTTGATGTTCGCATACCCTAATGTATCAAACCTACTAAACATGAAAAATCTTACTCGGCTTTTTCTTTTAATCGTATTAGCTTTTATAGCTGGTAAAGTTCTGGTTTCAGACTTCAATTTATCTCAAGAAAAACACACTAATGCAACAGCTTCTGTGGCTTTAGAATAATTTATATAGAATTACCCAATCAGGTAATTGAATCATTTTGTAATATACAATGGTTAATAGCACATTTATTTTGGTTGGTAAATGCCTGAAAACTCTTCAGGCATTTTTTTTTATAAAAACATTCACATCATCTACTGCGCACTTTTGCTATATTTACACAAAGTAAAATTATGCGTTTTTTTCTAATATGCCTTTTCCTAATGTCCTGCAGTATGTTTTCGCAAGAAGACTTGCTAGCAAAAGAGTATGCCAAAAATGGAGAATTTGAAAAAGCACTTGTAGAATATCAAAGATTACACAAAAACGCTTCCGTTAACAACGTGTATTTTATTGAACTTGTAAAAACACATCAGCAATTAGAGCAGCTAGATCAAGCTGAAGCTTTATTAATTAAACAAATTGAACGGGTAAAATACCCAGCACTTTACGTGGAGTTAGGATATAATTTTCAATTAAAAAACGATTTAGAATCCGCCAATACCAATTATAATAAAGCCATAGCTTCCCTTACCGAAAACCCAAACTATGCGTATTCTGTTGGCAAATTTTTTGAAGAACGCTCACTTCTAGATCAAGCCATAGTAACTTATGAAAAAGCCATGGAGCTCAAACCCACCATGAATTTCAACATTCAATTGTCAAGAATTTATGGTGAACAAGGGAATGTTGAAAAAATGTTTGAGAGTTATTTAAGCTTTGTAGACACGAATGAATCCTACCTAAACACGATAAAACGGGCTATGAGCGATTTTATTTCAGATAACCCTGAAAACGAAGGTAACCTGATATTAAAACGACAACTCCTCAAAAAAATTCAACAAGAACCTAACCTCCTTTGGAATGAATTGTTGAGTTGGTTATTTATTCAGCAAAAAGACTACAACAAAGCATTTGCTCAAGAAAAAGCTATTTTTAACAGACAACCTGAAAGTTTAGAGCGCATTGAAGAATTAGCTTTTGTAGCTATGAATGATAATGCTTTCAATTCAGCAAAAACCATTTTTACTTACTTGGCGGAAACAGCTCAAAATCCAGATGTTCAAATTGCCGCACATTATAATTTACTGCAAATAGAACTAAAAACTGAAACCGACTTAAAAACTATAGAAAGCACCTATTTAGAACTCTTTGAAAGCTTTGGCAAATTCCAACAAACCATCAATTTACAAATTGCTTACGCACATTTTTTAGCCTTTTACAAACACGATCCGCAGGCTGCAACCCTATTTTTAAAAGAAAGTTTACAATTACCTTTAACCGATTTGGAAGAAGGTCATGTAAAACTAGAATTAGGTGATATTCTGGTTTTACAAGAAAAATTCAATGAAGCTCTAATATATTTCACACAAATTCAACGCAATCTAAAAAATAGTACTTTGGCGCAAGAAGCCCGTTTTAAAGTAGCTCAAACCAGTTATTATAAGGGCGATTTTAAATGGGCAGAATCTCAACTTAAAATTCTAAAATCATCTACATCGCAACTTATTGCTAATGATGCTTTAGATTTAATGCTGCTCATTACCGATAATAAATTTGAAGATTCTACGCAGGCCGCTTTAAAACTCTACGCCAAAGCCGATTTGATGGCTTTTCAAAATAAAAATAATGAAGCTATTGAGATTTTAAATACCATACTAGAAAGCTACAAAGGGCAATCCATAGAAGATCAAGCATTATATAAACAAGGAAAATTGTTTGAAACTAAAAATCAGTTGGATAAAGCAGTCGCTAATTATCAAATAATTATTGCTAATTTTAAAGATGATATTTTGGCTGACGATGCCTATTTTGCAATAGCTGAAATATACCAAAACCAATTGCAAGATGCAGTAAAAGCAAAAGAAAACTACGAGCAAATCATCTTTAACCATCAAGATAGTATTTACTTTGTAGAAGCTAGAAAACGCTTTCGAGAGTTACGTGGTGACGACCTAAATTAGTAGAAAAATACTTCAAATTCACTAAAAAAGGCCGAAACCTTTTGATAGTGTTCCAGAACTCCGGTAATTTGTAAAATAAGTTATTAAAACAGTAAAAACAACACGCATGATTATATATAATGTGACCATAAATATTGAAAATAGCGTCCATTCGGACTGGTTATCATGGATGAAAACCGAGCATATTCCGCAGGTATTAGCCACAGGAAAATTTAAGGAAGCCAAACTGACACGCGTTTTAATTGAAGAAGACATGGGAGGCCTTACCTATTCTGTTCAATTTCGCGCACACTCACGCGACGCTTTAGATAGTTATTACCAAAATCATGCAGAAACGTTGCGAGCCATAGGTTTGAAAAAATATGCTGACAAAATGCTAGCGTTTCGAACTGAATTGGAAATTGTTGAAGAATTTACAGCCAACGCTGAATAGAAAATAATCCGTTTTAAATACCAAAAAACATGTCTGTAAAAGCAAAAAAACATTTAGGTCAGCATTTTTTAACCGATGAAACCATTGCAGAAAAAATTGCCGACACCTTATCTTTAAAAGGCTATAAACATGTTTTGGAAATTGGCCCAGGAATGGGTGTGTTAACCAAGTATCTTCTTAAAAAAGATATAATAACCCACGTTATTGAAATTGATTCCGAATCAGTTGATTATCTTAAAAATAACTATCTCAATTTAGCCGATCGTGTTATTGAAAAGGATTTTTTAAAATACGACTTGCAAGATGTTTTTAATGAGGAGCCTTTTGCTATTATCGGGAATTTCCCGTATAACATCTCCACTCAAATTGTATTCAAAACCCTAGAAATGCGTGACCAGATTCCTGAATTTTCAGGAATGTTTCAAAAAGAAGTCGCTCAACGTATCTGCTCAAAAGAAGGCAGTAAAGTATATGGGATTTTATCGGTTTTAACCCAAGCTTTTTATCACGCAGATTATTTATTCACCGTTCCGCCAACTGTTTTTAATCCACCACCAAAAGTAGAATCTGGTGTGCTATTATTAACACGAAAAGAAAATTACGAGTTGCCATGCAGCGAAAAATTATTTTTTCAAGTGGTAAAACAAGCGTTTCAACAGCGTAGAAAAACATTGCGAAACAGCTTAAAAACCTTCAATCTGTCTGATAGTTTAAAAGCAAATGCTATCTTTGACAAGCGACCCGAACAATTATCAGTCGCTTCATTTTTAGAACTCACACAACTTATAGAAACGGATGAGAATAACTAAATCCGTGTTTTTCTAAAAAAGTAAATTGATTAAACGCATGTCCGAAGAAAAAGAAAACATACAATTTCAGCTTACTGATGAACTTATTGAGCAGGTAGAACACCTTATCGAAATAAAAAACGACAAGGAACTAGAAGTCTTACTAAATGATTTCCATTTTGCTGATATAGCTGAAATTCTAGATGAAATTGATCTAGAAGAGGCTGTATATGTGATTAAATTATTAGACTCTGAAACCACATCAGATATTCTGATGGAATTGGATGAAGATACGCGTGAAAAAATTCTTAAAAACCTATCGGCTAAAGAAATTGCCGAGGAAATTGAAGAATTAGATACCGATGATGCCGCTGATATTATTGCCGAACTATCCGAGGAATTACAAGCAGAAGTAATTGCTTACATTGAAGATACCGAACATCGTGACGAAATTACCGAACTTCTAGCCTATGATGAAGACACCGCTGGTGGACTCATGGGTAAAGAATTGGTTAAAGTTTACGAAACGTGGACCGTTGCTGGTTGTTTACGTCGAATTCGTGGTCAAGCTAAAGATGTTAGACGTGTACACTCCATTTATGTGGTAGACAGGCAAGATAAACTAAAAGGGCGTTTGTCCTTAAAAGATTTAATTGTTGCTAAAAGCGACCAGAAAATTGCGGATATTTATATAACCAGTGTGGATTATGTATTTGTAGATGAAGATGCCGAAGAAGTAGCTAAAATCATGCAAAAATATGATTTGGAAGCCATTCCTGTGGTTGATAAAGCCTACACACTTTTAGGTCGAATTACCATTGATGATATTGTAGATGTTATTCGGGAAGAAGCCGATAAAGATTATCAATTAGCTGCAGGTATTTCGCAAGGTGTAGAAGCCGATGATAGCATTTGGAAACTGACCAAAGCACGTTTGCCATGGCTATTAATTGGTATGTTTGGCGGACTTGGAGCCGCTGGGATTATCGAGCAGTTTAACGATCATATGGGAGCCTTTGTAGTGCTTTTAAGCTTTGTGCCATTAATTCAAGCAACTGCTGGAAATGTGGGAGTACAATCGTCTGCCATTGTTGTTCAAGGTTTGGCAAATGACAGTATTGATGGTAATATTATTAAGCGATTATTAAAAGAAGCCTTATTGAGTTTAGTAAATGGTATTGCTATTGCATGCAT
>CBFHJN010000146.1:0-7571 GCA_965655805.1 Flavobacteriaceae bacterium | reverse complement strand
GGAACAGCTCAAGATTCCGCAGTTAAAGTTTTATCAGTTGAAGAATACAAAACACAAATAGAAAAAGGAAAAATTCAATTAATTGATGTTAGAACGCCTAACGAGTATAATTCTGGACACATTAAAAACGCTAAAAATATCGACTTTTTTGCAGCTTCTTTTGAGAGTCAATTTGAGAAATTAGATAAAGAAAAGCCGCTTTACATCTATTGCAGAAGTGGTGCAAGAAGCAAAAAAGCGTCTAGTAAGTTAGTGGCTATGGGTTTTACGGAAATTTACGACTTAAAAGGAGGTTACCTTAATTGGAAATAATATGAAAACAACGTTTGAAATACAAAATTTAAAATGTGGCGGTTGTGCAAATACCATCACCACCAAATTAGAAGATGTATCAGGAATTGAAGATGTTCTGGTTTCAGTTGAAACCAGCGAAGTTTCTTTTGTATATACTACCGAATCAGATCTGAAAACTGTTAAGCAAAAACTTAAATCCTTAGGGTATCCAGAAGTGGATGCTGTGAATTCGGTTTTAACAAAAGCCAAATCACTTATAAGTTGTGCAACCGGAAAAATGGCAAATCATGAAGCTTAAACTGTTTATAATAGCACTGGTTTTTGCGATAGCTTTTAGCTGTAAAAATCAGAATCAAAAAGAGCAAGATTATGTGAGTGCTGTAACTATTAAGAAGCAGCAAGATCATCCTGGTAAAAAACTTATGGAGGTCAATTGCTATGTGTGTCATAGTCCAACAGCAAGTCATGACGACCGAATTGCACCACCAATGGTTGCTATTAAGAAGCATTATTTGGGTGAAGATATTACCAAAGCAGAGTTTATCCGAGATATTCTGAGCTACGTGGAAAACCCGAATGAAACCGATTCAAGAATGCCAGGTGCTGTAAGGCGTTTTGGTGTTATGCCGAAAGCAAATTATCCTGAAAAAACAGTGGAACAAATTGCAGACTATATTTACCATTATGATATTGAACAACCGGAATGGTTCGATGATCATGTTAAAGAACAGATGGGTAAAGGTCAAGGTCATGGTAAGATGCAAGGTAAAGGAGTTGGAAAGAAAAATATGCAAAAACAACAAGCTTCAACTAAAAATTCTCAAATGACCTATGAAGAAATTGGCCTAAAATATGCTATGAGCACCAAAGCCGAATTAGGGAAGAACCTAATGGGAACCATTCAAAAAAAAGGAACTTTAGCGGCTGTAGAATTTTGTAATGTTAAAGCCTATCCAATAACGGATAGTATGGCTGTAGTGAATAATGCCAATATTAAACGCGTTTCAGATAAACCTAGGAATCCGAATAATCAAGCAAATACCCTAGAATTGAACTACATTAATCAGTTTAAAACAACAGTTTTGGCAAATAAAGAGCCGAAGGCAATTGTTAAAGAAACGGATGGTAGTGTTCAATTTTATTATCCAATAGTTACCAATACTATGTGCTTACAATGTCATGGAAAATCTGTAGAGCCAGAAGTCTATAAAACTATCAAAGCGCTTTACCCTAAAGATGAAGCTATTGGGTACATGGAGAATGAAGTACGCGGTATTTGGCGTATTTCCTTTGATAAATAAATTATAATTATGAGTAATTTTTCAGATTTAATACATAAAGATAAACCGGTTTTAGTCGATTTTTTTGCGGAATGGTGTGGTCCTTGTAAAACCATGAGTCCCATTCTAAAGGAGGTGAAAGATGAACTAGGCGAAGTTGTGTCTATTTTAAAAATAGACGTTGATAAAAATCAAAAGTTGGCAGCACAATTTCAAGTGCGTGGTGTACCAACGCTTATTTTGTACAAAAGCGGTAAACAATTATGGCGTCAATCGGGATTAGCTTCTAAACGCGATTTGGTAACGCTTATTAAATCGCACATTTAGAATATGAATCTATCCGAATCGTTTTGGGACACACGCTATCAAAATCTAGACACAGGTTGGGATTTAGGTGAGGTATCGTTACCAATCAAAACCTATATTGATCAGTTACAAGATACATCGCTTAAAATTCTCATTCCAGGAGCTGGAAATTCCTATGAAGCTGAATATTTGTTCAAAAATGGTTTTAAGCATGTCTTCATAGCCGACTTATCTGAAACTGCTTTATATAATTTTAAAAAACGTGTTCCAGATTTTCCTTCTGAAAACTTAATGCACACAAATGTGTTTGACATCACTTCAGAAACATTCGATTTAATTATTGAGCAAACCTTTTTTTGTGCTATAAATCAGGACTTGCGGAATGCCTATGCCAAAAAGATGCACGCATTATTAAATCCGAAAGGAAAATTGGTCGGATTGTTATTCAACAAACCTTTAAATACAGATAAACCACCATTTGGAGGTTCTGAAGGAGAATATATAAGGTATTTCAAGCCGTATTTTGACTTTGATGTTTTTGAAACAAGCTATAATTCCATGCCAAGCAGGCAGGATAGCGAACTGTTTATAAAACTTATCAAAAAGTAAAATGGTTTAATGATTCTTTTTAAAGAATCCATATCTCATTTGTCCTAAAAACGTGTTTGGCATGGCGTCATCACCTTCATAACCCAATTCTATACTGCCACTATCTTCTGGAATGTAATTGGTTTTAAAAATATAATCCCAAACGCTTAAACTAATTCCGTAATTCATACCGTATTGTCTCCCTTCAGGTAAACTATAAGCATGATGGTATAAATGCATCACTGGATTATTAAACACATATTTTAATGGTCCATATGTTATTTTAATGTTAGCATGATTGAAATGACCAATAGAAATTGCCATAAAATGTACAATATAGGCCTGTTCAGGTTCAAAGCCGCCGAGTATCATTACACCGAAAACCTTTAAGGGTTTATATAAAATGTTTTCCATCCAATGGTAGCGTAAATGAGCCGCAAAACCCATTTCTTTTACACTATGGTGCACTTGATGAAAGCGCCAAAGCACGTCAAAACGATGCAACAACACATGTGTAAACCATTGTACAAAATCTAATACAATAAAAAACACTAATAATTGCAACCACATTGGCCAACTACTAATGTTTATTATAGCCATACTTGTCATGGAAATACCTAAATTAGCAAAGGCGACTTCTAAAACACTATAAACACCACTAATAACAATTGCGAAAATAAAGAAGTTGAAAAACATGTAGAATGCATCTAGCCAAAAGTCTTTTCGGAAAACAGCTTGATTCTTTCGCCATGGAAATAGAATTTCCAATCCCCAAACTACTAAAGAAATGACAATTAATCCCCAAAAGTAATTGGTGTACCAAGGCACATCAAAAATAATGGAGTTCCAGGTCCAATTCAATGTTCCTAAAACGGCATCTTTAAAAGCGTTAATATAATTCCACATAGCAGTTTATTGTTTAGCAAAGTTACTTAAGAATTTGCGAATGTTTGCAAAGTTAGTTTTTGATTGTGCGAAAGTCGGTAACGAATGTTACAAAGTATTTAGATTCTTGGGCATTTTACTGTTTCTTTGCAAAAAATAAACACTAAAAATGGCATTTATTCTTGAACCTTGGCCTTGGTATTTTTCGGGCTTTATGATTGCATTCGTAATGTTTCTGCTCATTATGGTAGATAAACGCTTCGGAATGTCCTCTAACCTGCGTACAATTTGTAGTATGGTAGGCGCTGGAAAGCGTACAGATTTTTTTGATTTCGATTGGAAATCCCAACGATGGAATTTAGTTGTGGTTATTGGAGCTGTAATTGGTGGCTTTATTGCTTCGGAGTATTTGTCACCTAACGATACTGTGGCTGTCAGTAGTCAAACGGTTGCCGACTTAAATGCTTTAGGGTTTGGGAGTGCTGGAATTAGTTATATGCCCACAGAATTATTTGGAAACGGTGTTTTTACGGATGTAAAAGGATTGTTAGTGTTAATTATTGGTGGCTTTTTAGTTGGTTTTGGCGCACGTTATGCTGGTGGTTGCACGTCCGGTCATGCCATTTCAGGTTTAAGTAACTTACAATTGCCATCATTAATTGCTGTGATTGGTTTCTTTTTAGGTGGCTTATTAATGGTGCATTTTATTTTCCCTTTAATTTTTTAAATGATGAGAACAGGTATATATTTAGTAATCGGTATTATTTTTGGTATCACGATGTTTAAATCGGAAGCAGCGTCATGGTTTCGAATTTTTGAGATGTTTCAATTTCAAGCATTTCACATGTATGGCATTATAGGTGTGGCATTAAGTCTAGGTTTGTTGATGACGTTTGTTATAAAACGCTTTAAAATTAAATCGTTTTACGGTAAAACGCTTCAGTTTGAAGCAAAAGAAAGTGGTTATAAGCGTTACTTGATTGGTGGAGCACTTTTTGGTTTAGGTTGGGCTCTGGCTGGTGCTTGCCCAGGACCTATGTACGTTTTGGTTGGAGCAGGTTATTGGCCAATTTTGGTGGTGATTGCTTCTGCTATTTTAGGGACGTATGTGTATGGCTTTTTGAAAGATAAATTGCCGCATTAGGGATTTTCACCAAGACTATTTCTTTAAATGTAGTTTTGTGGTTTCCTAATGCCTAAAACTATTTAAAACATACCTAAAAAAGAAAAACCCCATAAACATTACGTTTATGGGGTTTTCTGGTGGTGCCTCCAGGAATCGAACCAGGGACACAAGGATTTTCAGTCCTTTGCTCTACCAACTGAGCTAAGGCACCAGCGCTAAATGCGGTTGCAAATATAAAGTTGTTTTTATTATTCACCAAAAGAAAATTTATAAAAAATCGTTTTGTATTTTTGCAACTTTAAATTATCCTATGAATTTAATAATAGATATTGGCAATACACATGCTAAAATGGCTGTTTTTCAGGCTGATAAACTTGTTGAGAAAGTATCAGGTGCTTTAGAAGATTTTCAAAATAATTTTAATCAACTCCTGATAAACCATCCAAAAATCACTAATTCCATCGTGTCATCGGTTGGATTATTATCTGAAAAACAATTGGAATACGTTAAAAAACGCCTAAATGTATTGGTTTTAACTTCTAAAACAGCATTGCCTTTTACCAATTTATATCAAACACCAAAAACATTAGGAGTAGATAGAATGGCGCTGGTTAGTGCAGCAGTAAAAAACTATCCAAATCAGAATACGTTAATTATTGATGCTGGAACATGTATAACTTATGATGTAATAACGAATAAAAATGAGTATTTAGGTGGATCCATTTCGCCAGGAATAAGGTTGCGATACACGTCATTGAATAATTTAACGGCCAACTTACCGTTATTGAATAAAGAAATTTCTGATACAATAATTGGTAACTCAACAAATTCGGCAATACATTCGGGTGTTATTTTTGGTGTTTTGTTTGAAATTGATGGTGTTATTCAGACATATAAAGAAAAATATTCAGATTTAACAGTTATTTTAACAGGTGGAGACCTTAATTTTTTGTCTAAACAATTAAAAAGTAGCATATTTGCCCATTCAAATTTCTTATTAGAGGGATTAAACCACATTTTACAATATAATTCAAACGAATGATTAAAAAACTGGTATTAGTTTTTATAGCTGTTTTTGCAATTAATAGTTATGCACAAGACGGTACAGCTTCGCCTTATTCTTTTTATGGAATAGGTAGCTTGAAATTCAAAGGTACAGTGGAAAATCGTAGTATGGGAGGATTGAGTATCTATACAGATAGTATTCACCTAAACTTACGTAATCCAGCTTCATATGGAATTGATAATTTAGCCGTTTATGGTAAAGAAAATAGACCAGTAACATTTTCTGTTGCAGGTTCACATACCCGATTAAAACTTAAAAGTGATGCAGGTGAAGATCAATTAAAATCGTCAACTTTCGATTATTTATCTATGGGAATTCCGCTTGGGAGACTTGGTGTTGGTTTTGGTTTAATTCCATATACCTCTGTAGGGTATAAACTGGAAACGAGAAATAGCGATTTAAGTTTAAATGAACGTTTCCGTGGTGAAGGTGGTGTAAATAGGACCTATTTATCAGCTGGTTATTTTATAAATAAAAACTTTAGCGTTGGTATTGATGTTAATTATAACTTCGGAAATATTAAAAATAGCACCATAGCATTTGATTACGATCCTGAGGACGGAACCGTTTTACAATATCAAACCCAAGAAACAAACCGATCTGATTTAAGTGGAATTAGTCTTAATTTTGGTTTGACTTATAAAGCTATGATTACAGATGATATCGAGCTGCAATCAGGTTTTACATACACGCCAGAAACCCGTTTAAAATCTCGAAACCAAAGAACTTTCGGTTCTATTATATTTAATCCAGATACCAATTTAGATTTCCCAGTAGATACTATTGATGCCGATTTAGCTGCAGAAGGTTTAGATGAAACGGAATTTATCTTACCTTCTAAATTTTCATTAGGAGCTGGTATTGGTCAACCTAGAATTTGGTTTGTTGGTGCCGAATACACATTCCAAAACACTAAAAATTTCAAAAATGAATTGTATGGTGATACTGGTGTAGATTATGAAAATAGTTCAACTTTAGCGCTTGGTGGATTTATAATTCCGAAATATAATTCTTTTACAAGTTACTTAAGCCGAGTGGTTTATAGGGCTGGTTTACGCTTTGAGTCGTCTGGTTTGAATATAAATAATACATCAATTGATGAGTTTGGCATGTCTTTTGGATTAGGACTACCTATAGGAAATGATTTCTTCTCAAATGCTAACATAGGCTTTGAATACGGAAAACGTGGAACAACAAATAACAATTTAATACAAGAGAACTTTTTTAATTTTAGTTTAAGTTTATCCTTAAACGATAGATGGTTCCAAAAGAAAAGATATGATTAATCCCTTTATTATGAATACTATGAAAACGAAAATCACATTATTAGCAGTAGTGCTATTTTTAGGATTTCAGGTTGCCCAAGCGCAACAGAACGAAGAATGTATGACCAAGTTGTCTATATTTTCTGAATATGCCAAAGCAAAAAATTATGATGCTGCTTTTGAGCCTTGGATGTTTGTAAGAAATACGTGCCCTAAATTACATAAGGCCATCTATAGTCAAGGTGAAGATATTTTAGAGCATAAAATTAAAAACAGTACAGGTGCTGAACAAGTTAACTTTATCAAAGATTTAGCTAAATTATACCAAGAGCGTCAAGTTAATTTCTCAAGCAATTCGCCTCTTGGTGAGTTTGAAACAAAAGCTTGTCAATTACAATATGATAATAGAGAGGCTTTAGCAATGTCAGATTTAGAATTATATAACTGTTTTGATGCAGCGTTTACTGCTGATAAAGAAAATTTCACCAATCCAAAATCATTATATACATATTTCTCTTTAATGGTGGATTTGTATGATGCCAAGATTAAAACAGATGCCGAATTATTCAATAAATATGATGATGTATCTGAAAAAATTCAAACAGAAATTGGTAATTATTCAGAGAAATTGAATGAACTGATTCAGAAAGAAGAAGCTGGTACAGCTTTAACTAAAAAAGAAGGTCTGTATCAAAATTCTTATGAGAGTTACTTAAAAGCCTACGATCAAGTATCTAGTGCTGTAGATAAAAAATTAGGTG
>CBFHJN010000145.1:0-7578 GCA_965655805.1 Flavobacteriaceae bacterium | reverse complement strand
TCGTCGGCATTTATTAGGGTGAAATTGTATTTAACAATCCCTTTAAGCGCCAATAAAGCATGACCTGTTCCCCAAGGTTTTTCGCGTGTTCGTGAATCCGATAGGTTGTTTTCCTGAAGTATAAAATCAACAGTTATATACTTTGGAAATGTGTTGACATATCGATTTGTAAAAAGCCCGAAAATTTCGGCTCGAATAATAAAAACAATATGATTATAACCTGTTTGAATGGCATCATGAATACTGTAATCCATAATGGAATAAGTATCGTGAATAGTGTGTAATTGCTTTAAGCTACCAAAACGGGAACCCATGCCAGCAGCCATAATAGCCAAGGTTTTTTTTGTCATAAAACAAATGTAAAAAAAAGCACGTCAATCCATGACGTGCCTAATGTATTATTGTTGTTTTCTAAAAACTAAAATTGGTAACGAACACCAAGCCCAATATCAAAATCTAAATCATTATTGTCGTATACATCATCGCCAAAACCTAATTCAGGACGGAAATCTAACGATAACAACAAGGGAAAATCAAAACTGTATTCAAGACCAATAGTACCTGCTAAAAAAACAAAAGCGTCGTTTTCATCTTTACGGCCTGGATTTTCAAAATTATATGCACCAAAACCAGCTCCTGGACCAGCATACCAATTAAACCCACCATCAATGTTCCATACCCAATGGTATAATCCAGCTAATTTAAAACCATCATAATTTTTTCCATCTCGCCAGCCAAAATCAAATTCCAAACGGTTATTATCACCAATTGCTCTTTGATATGATATTTCTGCACCAAATCCATCACTATCACCTAATCGTAAGCCAATGGCGTTTTTGGAGATTTCTTGAGCAAAACCTGTTGCCATAATTCCTAAACCAGCTATAATAGCTAAACATGTGTTTTTCATAATTTTTTAAATTTGTTTATTTCTTTATCTACGTGTTTAAATTAAAAATAGATTATTTCTTCCATAAAAATAACGCTTTATTGCCTATTATATTGAAATTCTTTTTAGTTTTAATGAGTGTAAATATCTAACCTGTTGAAAAAACAATTATTAGCATTAAATCAAACTTTAAAAGGGGAATTGCATTTTGATGATTTGATGAAATCATTGTATGCAACTGATGCGTCGGTTTATCGCATGTTACCATTGGCTGTAGCTTATCCAAAAGATATTACAGATATTAAAAGACTGATTCAGTTTGCAAAAACACACAAAACATCTCTAATTCCAAGAACGGCTGGCACATCTTTAGCTGGACAATGTGTTGGTACTGGCATCGTGGTGGATGTTTCCAAACATTTTAATCAGATTTTGGCTTTTAAAGAAGATGAAAAAACTATAACCGTTCAACCTGGAGTTGTTCGGGATGAATTGAATAATTACTTAAAACCGTATGGCTTGTTTTTTGGACCCAATACATCTACGTCCAACCGTTGTATGATTGGTGGTATGGTTGGTAATAATTCATCTGGAACAACTTCTATTCAATATGGGGTAACCCGTGAAAAAGTTAAGGCTTTAAAGGTTGTTTTAAGTGATGGAAGTGAAGCTGTTTTTTCAGAAATTTCCAAAGAATTATTCCATAACAAAACACAGCAATCAAATTTAGAAGGCACGATTTATAAAACGATTCAAACAGAATTAGAGCAAAAATCAGTTCAAGAGTCAATTTTAAGAGAATTCCCCAAGCCGGAAATTCACCGACGGAATACAGGCTATGCTATTGATAAATTGATAGATTCCAATGTATTTTCAGATTCTGATCTTCTGTTTAATATGTGCCAATTATTAGCAGGTAGCGAAGGGACTTTAGCGTTTACAACTGAAATAACCTTGCATTTAGACAATTTACCACCAACGGAATCCGCTTTGGTTTGTTTGCATTTCGATTCTATAAAATCTTGTATGAAATCTGTTGAAACCGTTATGCAGCATGATTTACATACCTGCGAAATGATGGATAAAACCATTTTGGATTTAACAAAACATAATAAAACCCAACAAGAAAATAGGCAGTTTGTTGAAGGTGATCCTGACGCCATTTTAATGTGCGAGTTACGCGCTAATTCTAATTCTGATTTAAGAATTCAAATTAAGAAATTTCAAGATTCGGTTACCCAAATGGCATTAAGTTATGCACAAGTAATTCTTGAAGGAGAAGCCATTAATCAGGCTATGGAATTGCGAAAAGCGGGATTGGGATTGCTCGGAAACATGATTGGCGATAAAAAATCGGCTGCCTGTATTGAAGATACTGCTGTGGCATTATCAGATTTAGCCAATTTTATTTCAGATTTTACAACACTCATGAATAGCTACAACCAGAAAGCTATTTATTACGCGCATGCTGGAGCAGGTGAGTTGCATTTAAGGCCAATATTAAATTTAAAGAAACAGGATGATGTTGTTTTATTTCGGAAAATTACGACTGATGTGGCCAAACTTGTTAAGTTATACCAAGGTTCCATGAGTGGCGAACATGGAGATGGTATTGTGAGAGCCGAATTTATTCCGCTCATGATTGGTGAAGCAAATTACACCATTTTAAAACGTATAAAATCGGTTTTTGATCCAGAGAATATATTCAACCCTGGAAAAATAGTTGGTGCTTTTTCCATGGATGAAAATTTGAGGTATCAGCCTGAACGCCTAGAACCAGAAATTGAAACGGTTTTAGATTTTTCGGCTTCATTAGGCATTTTACGGGAAGCTGAAAAATGTAACGGATCAGGTGATTGTAGAAAGCTTCCCGAATTTGGCGGGACCATGTGTCCGAGTTATCGAGCAACTAGAAATGAAAAAGATACCACACGTGCACGTGCCAATGCACTACGTGAATTTTTAACCACTTCAAATAAAGCTAATAAGTTTAACCATAAAGAATTAAAAGATGTTTTCGATTTATGTGTGAGTTGTAAAGCATGTGCTAGCGAATGTCCAAGTAGTGTAGATGTGGCCAGTTTAAAAGCGGAATTTGAATACCAATATCAGAAAGCAAATGGGAGTAGTTTACGAACAAAATTATTCGCATATAACAATAAATTGAATAGTTATGGAAGTCATTTTTCAAGTCTGACTAATTTCATGTTCACCAATGTATTTACAAGTTCACTTATTAAAAAATCATTGAAAATTGCCTCTAAAAGAAATTTTCCTAAAATTTCAAGTAAAAGTTTAGAAAGCTATATTTTAAACTCTAAAAATGAGATTTCTAAAAACTCTATAAAATCCGTATATTTTTTTAATGATGAGTTTACAAACTATTTAGATACTGAAATTGGGCGTGATGCTTTAGATCTTTTAAAAGCACTAAATTACGACGTGAAATTTATAAAACATGAAGAATCTGGTCGTGCATTTTTATCGAAAGGATTTCTGGAGCAAGCTAAAAATTTAGCGAATAAAAACGTATCTATTTTTTCTGATGTTATTTCCAAAAACACACCATTATTGGGTATAGAGCCATCAGCTATTTTAACGTTTCGTGACGAATATATCAAGTTGGCCGATGATAAAGAAGCAGCGAAAAGTTTGGCTAAAAATTGTTTTATGATTGAAGAGTTTCTGCAACGAGAAATAGCTTTAAATAATATCAAACCAGAACAATTTACACTGGAATCTGAAGTTGTCAAATTTCATGGGCATTGCCATCAAAAAGCGTTGAGCAATCAGAAAACAAGTTTTGATATTTTAAATCTTCCTAAAAACTATAAAGTGACTATTATTCCTAGTGGTTGTTGTGGTATGGCAGGAAGTTTTGGTTATGAAAAGGAACATTATGACGTGAGTATGCAAATAGGCGAGCAGACCTTGTTTCCTGCTGTTAGAAAAGCTTCTAAAGGAACTATTATTTCGGCCAATGGTACCAGTTGTAGGCATCAAATTTTGGATGGAAGTGGAAGAGAAGCTTTACATCCAATAACTATTTTGAAAAAGGCACTAGCTTGATTTTTTTTGTTTAGTATCAAAAATTGTTATGGCGGCAATTAAATCGTTTACCTCCATGTCTTTAACATCGCTATCAGCAAAAAAAGGAATGAGTTTGTCGTGATTATAATGATATATTTTCCAACGTTTGAATTGATATTCTAAAGCCGTAAAATTCTCTACCCAATCCCCTGAATTTAAATAAGTGGTTTTACCGTGTTTGGTTTCTTTTTGTTGCATTTTTGGTTGATGAATATGGCCGCAAATTACATAGTCATAGCCGTTTTCAATGGCCAAGTCCATGGCTACATGCTCAAAATCACTAATATACTTTAAAGCTCCTTTTACACTGTTTTTAATTTTTTTGGAAAGTGAATATTTTTCTCGTCCCATTTTTATCAATATCCAGTTTATAAACCGATTGAACACAATTAAAAAATCATAACCATAACCGCCTAATTTTGCAAGCCAACGCGCGTTTTGTATAGATGCATCAAAAACATCACCATGAAAAAACCAGGCTTTTTTACCATCCAACTCTAAAACTATTTTATCTACAATAGAAATATTTCCAATGGTAGTTTCGCTAAACCTGCGTAACATATCATCATGATTTCCAGTAATGTAAATTACCTGAACACCATCAGCAGCCATATTCATAATTTTTTTTATGACTTTTAAATGAGATTTTGGAAAATACCGTTTATTAAATTGCCATATATCAATTATATCACCATTTAGAATGAGTTTTTTTAGGTTAATACTATTCAAATAGGTTAATAATTGTTTGGCGTGGCATCCATAAGTTCCTAAATGGACATCAGATATAACTGCAATTTCAACTTTTCGTTTGAGTTTCAATGTTTTTATATTATGATGCAAATATCTTAAGTGATTATTAATTAATTGTCAAGCTGTAATTATTTAATTGTGAGGAATTTGTTAAGTAATTGTTAGCTTGTTGGAGATTAATAATTCATGTTAATTAAAATTCCATTTTTGTTTCTCTGATAATACAATTACATTAGCTATAAAAATTAGTTGTATGGCAGGAAATTCCTTCGGAAATTTATTCAAATTAACAACCTTTGGCGAGTCGCATGGTATGGCAATTGGTGGCATTATTGATGGTTGTCCTCCTGGTTTAGAATTGGATTTTGATGCCATTCAAAATGAATTAAATAGAAGAAAGCCTGGTCAATCAGCTATTGTAACGCAACGCAAAGAACCCGATACCGTTGAGTTTATGTCTGGTATTTTCGAAGGCAAAACGACAGGAACTCCTATTGGGTTTGCCATTCGTAACGCCAATCAGAAATCTAAAGATTATTCGCATATTAAGGATGTGTATCGTCCAAGTCATGCAGATTATACCTATGAACAAAAATACGGTATTCGTGATTATCGTGGAGGTGGACGCAGTTCTGCACGTGAAACAGCTTGCAGAGTCGTTGCAGGTGCTTTGGCAAAGCAATTTTTAAAAACTATTAAAATTCATGCTTATACGTCATCTGTTGGTAATATTTTTCTGGAGAAACCGTATCAAGATTTAGATTTTTCTAAAATAGAATCCAATGCCATTCGATGTCCAGATCCGGAAACGGCTGAACGCATGATAGATAGGATTAAAACTATTAAAAAAGACGGGAACACTATAGGTGGAACCATAACCTGTGTGTTACAAAATGTTCCTATTGGTTTAGGGGAACCTGTTTTTGATAAGCTTCATGCCGAATTAGGAAAAGCTATGCTTTCCATAAATGCTGTAAAGGGTTTTGAATATGGTAGCGGTTTTTGTGGCGCTAAAATGACCGGAACGGAACACAACGATTTGTTTAATGCAGATGGTTCAACAAAAACCAACTTATCTGGTGGTATTCAAGGTGGTATTAGTAATGGTATGGATATTTATTTCCGTGTAGCATTTAAACCAGTTGCAACGGTTATTCAAAAACAAGAAGCTTTAAATTCAAAAGGCGAATTAGTAGATATGCAAGGTAAAGGTCGCCATGATCCCTGCGTAGTTCCAAGAGCTGTACCCATTGTTGAAGCCATGGCAGCATTGGTTTTAGCAAATTATTATCTTTTAAATAACATTTATAAATAGATTATTCTTTAATCATTTTTAATTCAACAATATGAAAAAACTCGCATTACATTGGCAAATTATACTCGGAATGGTTTTAGGTGTTGTTTTCGCCTTAATTATGTCAAAATTCGAATTTGGCAGTCAGTTAATAACGGATTGGGTGAAACCATTTGGAACTATTTTTATCAATTTGTTGAAATTAATTGCAGTTCCTTTAATCTTGGCCTCTTTAATAAAAGGTGTATCTGATTTAAAAGATATTTCCAAATTATCAAAAATGGGTGGTCGTACTATTGGAATCTATGTTGTGACAACCGTAATAGCTGTTTCAATCGGTTTAACGGTTGTAAACGTTGTTAAGCCTGGTAAAACGATTTCTGAAGATACCAGAACAGAATTAGTGGAAAGTTATAAGAATGATGCTGATGGCAAAATTAAAGATGCGGAAAAACAAAAAAATGCAGGTCCATTGCAAGCTTTGGAAGATTTAGTGCCCAGCAATATTTTTCAAGCTGCTAGTGATAATGGTAACATGCTGCAAGTTATATTCTTTGCTATTCTTTTTGGACTTGGTTTAATTTTAATTCCAGAGGAAAAATCGACACCTGTCAAGCAGTTTTTTGATAGCTTTAATGAAGTTATTTTAAAATTAATTGATTTAATCATGCTGGCCGCACCTTATGGTGTGTTTGCTTTATTGGCAGCTTTAGTGGTTGAAGCACCAAGTGCCGATTTGTTTAAAGCGCTTGGGTGGTATGCATTCTGCGTGGTTTTAGGTTTAGCTCTCATGATGGCTGTCTATGCGACTTTAGTATTTATAGTTACCAAACGAACGCCAAAATTTTTCTTTAATGGAATTGCACCAGCACAATTATTAGGTTTTTCAACCAGTAGTAGTGCCGCTACCTTGCCTGTTACCATGGAACGTGTGGAAGAGCATTTAGGTGTTGATGAAGAAGTAACGAGTTTTGTTCTGCCAATTGGAGCTACCATAAATATGGATGGAACTAGTTTATACCAAGCTGTAGCAGCTGTGTTTATTGCTCAGGCGTTTGGAATGGATTTAAGCTTTGGTGTACAATTAGGCATTATAGCAACGGCAACATTAGCTTCTATTGGAAGTGCGGCTGTTCCAGGAGCAGGTATGGTAATGCTAGTAATTGTTTTGGCCCAAGCTGGAATTCCAGAAGCCGGATTAGCCTTAATTTTTGCTGTTGATAGACCATTAGATATGTGCAGAACGACTGTTAATATAACTGGTGATGCTGCAGTATCTATGATGGTGGCTAAATCAGTTGATAAATTAGGTGAACCCAAAGTGAAAAATTGGGATGATAATTATGCTAAAAAGAATACGTAAAGTTTAACTTTTTTATAGATTATTTAGATCCGGTTAGAGTAAAAACCTTAAAGAAGTTACGGTCTATTAGTGTTTAACCAATACGAAGTCATGAGTAGACGCTCACATGACTAGGAATTTGATTCGTTCCTAATTAACTGAAATTAGGATCAAATTAACGAACCTCTTTAAGGTTTTTGTTTGATGCTTAAA
>CBFHJN010000144.1:0-7602 GCA_965655805.1 Flavobacteriaceae bacterium | reverse complement strand
AACAATTCTTTTGTTTACAGAATAAAAGTCCGATAAAATTTCAAATTCCTGCATTGATGATTTTGGAAGATCTAATATGAGTTGGTCTACTTCTGTAATTTTTTTAGCTTCTTCTGGTAAGGCAACTTTCAGCCATTTTGCAAATAATGATAACGTTGTCCCTTGAATGAGCACCGAAGTTACCGAAATGAAGAACACGATATTGAAAATCATATTAGCTTTGTCAATTCCTGCTAAAAGAGGATAGGTAGCAAAAACAATAGGAACGGCACCTCGCAAGCCAACCCAAGATATGTAAAATCGTCTTTTTAGTTTCATTTTAAAAAATATGAGACTAATAAAAACACCTACAGGGCGTGCAACAATTATAAGAAACAGTGAAATCATAATTCCAATGCCCATATAAGGGAAGACTTGCGAAGGAAAAACGAGCAATCCCAATGTTAAAAACAAAATAATTTGCATTAACCAGGCCAGACCATCGTACATTTTTAGTATGGTTTTCTTGTGTATTAAATATTGATTACCCAAATAAACGGCACAAATATAAATGGCAAGAAAGCCATTACCACCGAGAAAATCGGTTGCTGAAAAGGTAATGAACATTAACGCAATAACCAGAACTGGATACAGACCTTCAAATACTAGTTTGATTTTGTTAATAATGTATTTACTAATCTTTCCAAATACAAAACCTGCGATTCCGCCAACTATCATTTGTTGCAAAAACATGGGGATAATAGAGGCTAGACTTTGGTCCTGATTGATTACCAATGTTAGAAATGCAATGGTCAACACATATGCCATCGGGTCGTTACTACCACTTTCCAACTCTAATGTGGGTCTCAAATTATTTTTTAAAGCAATGTTTTTTGAACGAAGAATTGAAAATACAGCTGCCGCATCTGTTGAAGAAACAATAGATCCTAATAACATACTTTCATAAATGGTAAAGTCTGTAACGAACCATACAAAAGTACCCAGAGAAACTGCGGTTAACAACACACCTATTGTTGATAATGCAATTCCTTCTCGAAGTATGGGTTTAACGGCTGTCCAGTTGGTGTCTAGTCCGCCTGAAAACAAAATAAAGTTGAGCGAAATAATGCCAATAAATTGCGCAAGTTTTGGATCGTCAAAACGGATACCTCCAATACCATCAGAACCTGCCAACATCCCAATTGCCAAGAAAAGCAGTAAAGTGGGAATACCAAATTTAGAGGAGGTCTTTCCTGCAATAATACTAACTAATAATAATAAGGAGCCAATTAATAGTATATTTTCAGTCGTTAAGTTCATTACTTTTTATCAAAATTATAATTTCGTTTAATTGAACTTGGCATAAAAATCGTCATATTTTCAATCTTAATAATTCCTATTCTATCAATTATCAATGTATTGTTACTATACTATTTAGCCATCAACTAAAACCTTGGATATCGCAAGTTTTTCTTCTCTAAAAAACATAAAAAAAGCCTCCATTAGGAGGCTCAAGATTAAATATGCTCATCACTAGCCTTCAACTTCTCGGTGTTTTCTGCTAGCATTAATTCGTCAATAATGCGTTGAATATCGCCATTTACAATGTTTGATAAATCGTAAAGCGTTAATCCAATTCTATGATCCGTTACACGACCTTGCGGATAGTTATAGGTTCTAATCTTGGCACTTCTATCGCCAGATGTTACCATTGTTCCACGTAATGCGGCATCTTCTTCCATTTTCTTGGCTAGTTCCAAATCATATAAACGAGAACGCAAAACTTTAAATGCTTTTTCCTTGTTTTTATGTTGGGATTTCTGATCCTGACATTGCGCTACTAATCCTGTTGGAATATGCGTTAAACGCACAGCCGAATACGTTGTATTTACCGACTGACCTCCTGGTCCTGACGAACAGAAAAAATCGATTCGGACATCTTTGGGGTTAATTTCCACATCAAATTCTTCCGCTTCTGGAAATACCATCATAGTTGCTGCACTGGTATGCACACGACCTTGAGTTTCTGTTTGTGGCACACGTTGCACACGATGCACTCCTGCTTCAAATTTTAAAGTACCATACACATCGTCACCTGTAACTTCAAATTGAATTTCTTTAAAGCCACCATTGGTACCTTCACTATAATCTACCGTATCTACTTTCCAACCTTTGCTTTCACAATATTTAGAGTACATACGGAATAAATCGCCTGCAAAAATACTCGCTTCATCACCACCAGTTCCGGCACGTAATTCCACCACGGCATTTTTAGAGTCTTGTGGATCTTTCGGAATCAACATAAATTTGATTTCATCCTCTAATTTTGGAATACCTTCTTTAGCTTCCTCATATTGCATTTTGGCCATTTCTACCATTTCAGGATCACTGCCATCATCCAATATTTCTTCAGCTTCTTTTAAGTTATTGGTAAGTTCTAAATAGATTTCTCGCTTATCCATTAATAATCGTAAATCCTTATATTCTTTATTTAATGCCACATAGCGTTTTTGATCTGTAATAATATCGGGTTGAATGATTAAATCACTCACCTCATCAAAACGTTGCTTTATAATCTGTAATTTCTCTAACATCTAGTTCCTTAAATTGTTTCACAAAAATACGATAATTTATGAATTGATATATTTAAACTGAATGACTTTAAAAATAATTATGAAATTATAGCGTTTTGAGGGTATGATACAGCGTTTTGGAGCCATAT
The DNA here is from genome assembly GCA_965655805.1 of Flavobacteriaceae bacterium. GTDB lineage: Bacteria > Bacteroidota > Bacteroidia > Flavobacteriales > Flavobacteriaceae > Algorimicrobium. Next base: position 4,901 of record CBFHJN010000144.1, on the reverse strand, counting down.
TATTGTTTTACAAACCTTATATTCTTTGGTCGTTTGGTGTGACATTATTTTTAATGGTTTTTGAAACCAAGCTGTTCATTATCTTCATCGCCAAGTTGTTTTTACTCCTCTTTTTATGGTATTTTTTATCTGAAACGACAGCCAAACGCAAACTACTTTTTTATAAGAATTTAGGCATATCAAGTTTTAAACTTTTCGCTATCATATTTATAATCGATATCTTTATAACCAGCCTTTGTTTTAAGCTGATAGGCGTTTTTATATGATATTAGAATTAGATAATGTAGAATTATATTTTAAAGAAAAACGCATTCTTAATGGCATTTATCTGAAAGCCGAAACAGGCAAGGTTACTGGAATTCTAGGAAGTAACGGCTGCGGAAAAAGCTGCATTCTACATATTATCTTTGGCTCTTTAAAACCGAAATACAAATTGATTAGATTGGATGGCAAACCGATTTTGAAACCGCTTTACCTTACCAAATTAATTAAATTCTTACCGCAACTACCCATAACCCCAAATAGCTTAAAACTGAAAACGGCGTTTACAGTATTTCAAGTCGATTGGACTGAATTTACAAGACATTTTCAATCTTTTACCAAATATAAAAATTTTAAGTTTCGTCAGCTTTCAGGAGGTGAACGTCGTGTGGTGGAAACTTATTTACTATTAAAAAGTTCAACAAAAATTGTGCTTTTAGATGAACCGTTTTCACATGTGGCTCCTTTACATATTGAAACGATTAAAAAGTTGATTGTTGAAGAAAAACAGGGAAAAATCATCATTATAACCGATCATTTATATCGTGATATTATTGAAACTAGCGATAATCTATATTTAATAAAGGATGGCCATTCCAAGTATACTACGGACTTGAAACTACTGGAAGATTATAAATACATCAGTGAAAACACCTTATAAAAAAAGAAGCTATTTCAATTGAAATAGCTTCTTAAATTTTCTATCTAAATAATTGATTTATCCACACTTCGAAGACCCACAATCTTTACATGTTAAACAACCTTCTTGGTAAATTAAATTTACCGATTGGCAATTGGTACATGTATGTCCTTTAGCCTTTGTACCATCAGCAACATAACGTTTTAACGCACGACCAACACCATTTTTCCAAGTATTGATAGATTCGCTATCCAATTGTAAACTATTAATTAATTCTACAATATTATCAATTGGCATACCATGGCGCAAAGTACTTGAAATCAGCTTGGCATAGTTCCAATATTCTGGGTCAAATTTATGCGATAAGCCTTCAATAGTGGTTTTATAACCACGTTTGTTTTCATATTGAAAATCGTAACGCGACGTTCCATCTTCATTTCTGTTTTTGATAATAACACCTTTTTCAACCCAACGTGGTATTAAAATACCATCTTCATCATCGGCTAAACCAGTGAAAATCTCATATGGTTTCCCATCAATCAAGCCAATAAAGGCAATCCATTTTTCTTTTTTATTTTGAAAACGAACTACATCAGCATCTAAAACTTCTGGTCGTTTTACAGGAAAATTTGTTAAGGTTTCTGCTTGCGTTTCTTCCTTTTTCTCATCATTAGAAATAAGAACCCCTGAACGGGAACCATCACGATAAACGGTTACGCCTTTACAACCAACTTCCCAAGCTTTCATGTAAAGTTCACCGACCAATTCTTCACTTACATCGTTTGGCAAATTGATGGTCACACTAATGGAATGATCTACCCATTTTTGCACAGCACCTTGCATGGTTACCTTGCTCAACCAATCTACGTCATTAGACGTAGCTTTATAATAAGGTGATTTTTTAATAAGCGCATCCAACTCATCTTGCGTGAAATTTTTAGAAGAATCAATACCATTGACATCCATCCATTGTTTAAATCTGTGATGGAATACCACATATTCTTCCCATGAATCACCAACCTCATCTACAAAATCCACTCGAACATGTTTATCATTCGGGTTTACCTTACGTCTACGCTTGTAAACAGGCATAAAAACAGGCTCAATTCCTGACGACGTTTGCGTCATTAAACTGGTTGTTCCTGTTGGAGCAATAGTCAATAAGGCTATATTACGACGTCCATATTCAAGCATTTCGAAATATAATTTTTCATCAGCTGCTTTTAAACGTTGAATAAACGGATTGTTCTTTTCTCGTTCTGAATCGAAAATTGCAAAAGCACCACGTTCTTTAGCTGCTAAAACTGATGCACGATACGTTTCAATTCCTAAAGTTTTGTGCACCTCAACAGAAAAATCATTTCCAGCTTCACTACCATATTGAATACCTAAAGCAGCTAACATATCACCTTCAGCGGTAATGCCAATTCCTGTACGTCTGCCTTCCTCTGCTTTTTTCTGAATATTAACCCATAAGTTACGTTCGGTTGCTTTTACTTCAGCTTGTTCTGGATCTGAATCTATTTTTTCTAAAATAGCATCAATTTTTTCCAATTCTAAATCGATAATATCATCCATGATACGTTGCGCAACAACAATGTGTTTTTTGAATAATTCAAAATTGAAGGATGCGTGATTTGTGAAAGGATTTTCAACATAAGACAATAAATTTATTGCCAATAAACGACAAGAATCATATGGGCATAATGGGATTTCTCCACATGGATTAGTCGAAACCGTTTTGTACCCTAAATCAGCATAACAATCTGGAACCGATTCATTAATAATCGTATCCCAAAACAAAATGCCTGGTTCTGCAGATTTCCATGCATTATGAACAATTTTCTTCCAAATACCATTAGCATCAATCGTTTTAGAAAATTTTGGGTTTTGACTAAAAATAGGATAGGTTTGTGTGTATTCGGAATTATTTTTAAGCGCATTCATAAAGGCATCGTCAATTCGAACTGATACATTTGCTCCTGTTACTTTACCCTGTTCTAATTTAGCATCGATAAAATCTTCCGAATCTGGATGATTAATAGATACTGACAACATTAAAGCACCACGACGACCATCTTGAGCGACTTCGCGCGTGGAATTGGAATAACGTTCCATAAACGGAACAATACCTGTAGATGTTAAAGCCGAATTTTTTACAGGCGAACCTTTTGGGCGAATGTGCGATAAATCGTGACCAACACCACCACGACGCTTCATGAGTTGCACTTGTTCTTGATCAATTTTCATGATGCCACCATAGGAATCTGAATCGCCATCATTTCCAATTACAAAACAGTTAGACAACGAGCCCGTTTGGTATGGATTACCAATTCCAGCCATAGGACTTCCTTGCGGTACGATATATTTGAAATCTTTTATTAAATCGAAAATTTCTTGTTCTGATAATGGATTTGGGTATCGTGTTTCAATACGTGCAATTTCTTTAGCAATACGGGTGTGCATATCATTAGGCGTAAGTTCATAAATATTGCCTTGAGAATCTTTTAGGGCGTATTTATTAATCCATACACGTGCAGCTAGATCATCGCCATTGAAGTATTTTACAGACGCTTCAAAAGCTTCATCTTGGGTGTATGTTTTTGGTTTGTTAAGGGTTTTGGTTTGTGTTGGCATGAATTAATATGATTTAAAATTATATAGCGTTTTACGAACTGTAAATAACGTAAAAATTTTAAACTTAATTCATGATAAAAATCATGAAGTTTACAAGAAAATTACACAAATAACTGAAAATCAAACATCTAATTACTTATCAACATAAAAAAGTTAACAAATAATTTATTTTTTTAAAATTCATAAATAACACCTACACCCAACAACTGTTTCCATTGTACGCGTGCGCCAAGCTCTTCGAACTCGGTTTCTTCGGTTTCGGTATTGACAAATTCCTCCTGAATTTTAACATCATTATCATACTTTAAATGCGAACCTAATGTTGCACGAACAAAACTATTCACTTTAAAATCGAAAACAATTTCCCAATCAACATCTATATTTCCAAAATCGTTTATATAATCGGTGTAAAAACTCATGAGGTTTCGAATAGCAATATTTTCAAACAATTGTGTCTCGTAAGCACTTGTTAACAAAATACCTAATTCCTTTCTTACGCGCTCTCCTGAACGAATTAGGTTTCCATTTAGATCATATTCAGCTGGTTCAACACCAAACGATCCAGCATCTGATAAGGCTTCATCAAACACAAAAGTTGTTTTAAGTGTTAATGGTGAAAAGTACATAGAAAACTTATCGATATTTTTTCCATACTCTACTCCGCCTCCTAAAAACAAATAACCTGGAGCCATGAATTTTGAAATTTCATTGGATGTATTTGGATAATTATAGCCTTCTGCAAATTGGGTTTTAAAACTAAAACGAGCCGAATAAAACCAATTGGTTAATTTATTTTTTCGAAAGCCTAAACTTGAACGGATTTCTAATAAATCATCCGTTTTACGAAATTCCTGATCCTCTTGTTTGTTTAATCCATAACGCGCAAGCAAGTTGCTATCCCAAATAAAATTTCGGTATTGATAGCGTAACACACTATTAACGCCTATTAGGGCAGAAATAGATGTGCTACCACCAGAATTCCAGTTGACAAATGCAACTTCATTTATATCTAATCCAGCTGTATTGGTGTTTGTCCAAATAGGCACGTTTGGATTTGTTGCAGGCTTGAAAAATAAAGAATCTGGTTGCGCATTTACAAATTGAAAAAAAATAATGGAAATAATAAGGAAACACCTATGCATTGAACTATACTTTTGAAAGATTTACAACTAATTAATATACAAACTCACCGTAAGTACTATTTATTGTCAACTTTTTCTCTGGTGACGTTTCTACACGACCAACTATTTTAGCATCAACATTATAAGATTTTGAGATAGCAATTATAGATTCTGCCACTTTAGGGTCTACATATAACTCCATGCGATGCCCACAGTTAAATACTTGGTACATTTCTTTCCAA
>CBFHJN010000143.1:2471-7722 GCA_965655805.1 Flavobacteriaceae bacterium | reverse complement strand
GTTTGGCAATCCGTTTTTTCTTTATTACTGTTCCGCCAACCGCAAACAAACTAATTCCGTACACAAAACTGTCCGCAAGCATATCTAAACTATCGGCAACAAGTCCTATAGATTTTGAGATAATTCCTGTTGTCATTTCAATAATGAAAAAAGCAAAATTTATGGCAAGTACAGACCAAAGTAGTTTTTTCTGATTTTCGTTTTCTTTAAATTCCGTTTGGTCGGTTTGTTCCGTTGAGATTTTTTTTCCACCTAAATTCAGTTCGATAACTGACTTTTCGATTTGGTCAATTTCTCCGCTGTGAAAAACAGTCAATTTTCGATTCGGAATATCAAATTCCAGATTCGCAATACTTGAAATTCCGTCCAATTTCATTCGGATTAGATTTTCCTCTGAAGGACAGTCCATTTTGGTAATTTCAAATATCGTTTTATTCACTCGGTTTCTGGGTTTTTCGGCATTACTTACAACGGTAACGTATAAGAGCAGTAGCGGAATAAGTATACCGAAATTTTCAATATGCTGATGCCATATGTAAAACAAAACGACCTTTGGCGTGAGCCAAAAGCCGCTATTGCTTTTATACAATGTTAGGCACAGTGCTTTTAATTTCAATCAATAGGTGTCAGTTCACCGCCACCACCTGTGTCGCCATCTACCTGAAACGTTCTGTATCTCCATTCACCGTTTCCACAATCACAAACAGCTCTTACGCCTATTGTCAATTGCCCTGTACTATTTGGTTTGACATCTTTAAATGCAGTGTCAGTATAACTTCTAATCATACTGTTCGGTATCTGCCAATCAAATGTAACATCCAACGGACTATTGCTCTCGTAAGTAAGTGGTGTGTAATTTGCCTTTAGTTGAGTCCAACGACCCACATAAAAATCATAAGCACCTAGTTTTTGGATTGCCAATCCACCATTACTTGGTGTACCAACCCAAACACCTTTTTTAACATTGACAGTACTGCCTGGAATACTCGCGGTTATTTCACCAGCATACTGATTGTCAAAAGGGTCTTTGCTTACGGTTATGGTATTGGCAGACTGCGAAACGATGTTCAAATTTGATGTTACGCTCCACACAATGCTGTTCACACAAGGGTGATTTGCACCGCTAAGGGTGTAAGTGTAATTCTGACCTTGGCAAACATCATTGCTCCCTGTTATGGTTGCATTGAATACAGATGCAGGAATCCCGATTTGCAATTCCTTTGTCTTGGTTCTTGTTTGGTTACACGAATTTTGCAGAACCGCAGAGAGCGTGATAATGCCATCTGAAACTTTGTTTACCGTTATCTCACCATTGGTTGCATTATAACTTACTGTTGCTATACTTGTGTTGGATGAGCTAACAGACTGTACGGTAACATTATTGAAACTTGATATGTTGTCAAGAGTGTAAATACCAGAACTGCAAACATAATCATCGCCAACAATATTGATAAATGGATTAAATGTTCCAAGGCTAACTGTAGAAGTCAATTGAGGATAACTAACGCCATTTAATATTGGTGTTACACTTACATTACTTGGTGGATATTGATATGGCGTCAACTGGACAGTGGTGGATGTAGTGGTAAAGTTCGAAACAGGATTGCCATCTCTAAGCCAACCACTGCCAACACTCCATTGATAGCTAACGGTTGCACCACTCGGAATATTAGATGGTGTTATATAAAAATTATTCACTGTCGGATTCTGACAATGAACCGTAGTATTTGTTGGTGCCAGGCTGAATGACGGTACTTCGTCTTTTTCAAGAGGGTATTCGCAACTATTCGAATCGCTTGAACCACTCGCAGTTGTTTCAATTAAAATACTACTACCAGTCACTTGAATCTCGTTTGCTGAAACACTAATAGGGATTTGCCCATAAAATTCTGTATTATTACTCCACGAATTAGATTGCACTGTATAACTACCTTTAAAACTGCCGGATGAAGAACTTGAGTATTTTAATAACGCTTCAACTGTTGCCGTGCCAACTGCTTGATTACTTGGTTTTGTTAGCTTAAAATAAATTGTTAAACTAATACTATTATTGTCTTCTAAATCTATTGAATTACAATTACTTACATAATCTTGATTGTTCACAAGAACATCAATTATTTCTGTATTGATTTGTCCATATACTGAAAAGATCGTAAGACTAATAAAAGTTGTTAAAATATGTATTTTTGATTTCATAATATTTTGATTTTTGTTAAAACATCATTTTTCTAAATGAATTTGAAAGCCAAACCCTAACTCTATTCTATTGGTTACAGTAGTAAAGTTATCTGAATTATAACCTAGTGTGAATTCTAAAGCAACACTGCTATTAAAAAATAATACTGCCCCTGTTTTTATTCTGTAAGACGAGCTGTGACTTGACGAAAAACCTTTCGTTTTCGAATAATAATAGATAAAATTTGCATCTGCTAAAATATTTATCCTATTATCAGATTTTAAAAAATAGTATCGAGCAAATGGTCCAATGCCATAGCCAATGTTTGATGGTCCATTTTTAGTATCACCGTAGAAAAAATTTGGTGTTAAACCAACTGCAAATTTATCAAAAAAGAAATGCCCAATGTTTGGATAAATTCTTATTCCATTAGATTTACCAGTTTCGTTACCATCACTATCATTTACAGTTGTACTATTAAAACTTGCATCTCCACCAACAAGCCAGTTGCCTTTGGTAATTTGAGCGTTTAAAGTTAGAGATGTCGCTAATACTAAAAAGAAAAATAATGTTCTCATATTGTTAAATTGTTTTTTAAAATTTGTATTCTTATTTCAAAGATACGTTTTGGCGGGCTGTTGTTCCTTAATAATTTCTGTTTTCTATGTTTCATTTTTCACCGTTTTTTTGGCTCGCATTGTGCCTAACGGTCTCGGCTATGAGTAGTTGCGTTGGTTAGCACTTAACTCTGCAAGTACACACCAAGTTGGAAATTCCGCAGGAATTTCCAAAGTAGGCGAGAACAAGCAATTACTTATAGCCATTGTTGTAAACAGTTTTTTATTCGTTATCGTAAAATTCTATCGTATTCAAGAGTTGTTTTTCGAAGCGATAAATATCATCTACTGATTCGATTTTCTCTCGTGTTTCATTTTTGTCTTGGTCAAACAGACTTATGTACTTAACTCCTCCGTTTAAATGAAGTCGGCAAATTGGTTTTCTGTTGTTATCGTCTAATAAAATTCCGAAATAAGATTGTGTGTCACGATGTACAATTCTTTCTTTTTCGATTTTTCTTCGCAAAATTGCAACTACAATTTGATAGCCTTCCTTTTCTTCTTCGGTAGTTTCAACCTTACTTTTTGGTTGTTCCTCAACTTGCTCTTCCGCTTGTTGTTTTTCCTGCTCTTTGTTCAGTGCGGAATTCAGTCTGTCGTTTACTCTTTCGCTAATTATTTGGTTAAACGCTTTGTTTACGATTTCTGTAAATTCCTCCATTACTTTAGAAGTCAAACGTCCGCTATAAGCTTTGTTTGCAAACAACTTGACAAAATCTTGAGAAGGTTCCGCAATTTCTTGGTCAATCAGAGATTTTATTTCACGAGTGTATTTTAAATTACTTGCATTATCTACAATTGAGGAAATATCAAATTTTGACTTATGGAATTTTTCAATTTCCTTGACAGTACTTTCTTTTAGTTTAGTAATGTCAAATTCCAAAAATGGTTTTTCGTCCATTTTATTGGTTTCTTCCAAATCCGTGTAAAATCTGTATTGTATTCCGTTTGTCAAAAGTGCGAAACGAGTTTTTGAAACGTGGAAGTATCTAAAAAGTTGAGAGTTGTGAACATCTAAATTTTGTTTCCAATGTTTACACTCAACTATTAAAATCGGATTTCCATTTTGAAAAATGGCATAATCAACTTTTTCTCCCTTTTTTAGTCCTAAATCGGCTGTGAATTCAGGTACAACTTCTGTCGGATTGAAAGTGTCATATCCTAAAATGTTAATGAACGGAAGTGTGAAAGCGTGTTTTGTCGATTCTTCAGTGTCGATTTTGTCTTTCAGTTGGTCGACTTTCTCAGCAAGTCCTTTAAGTTGGCTGTGTAATTCCATATGTTTATTTTATTTTCTGTGTTTTTTCAAAATTGTTTACAACGTTTATGTATAAGATTAGTGGCGTGTTTTGGCATCTAATTTAGCAAATAAACACTAGATAGAAAATTCGCGAGAATTTTCGTAAGTAGGCGAGAACTAGCCATTAATTTTATACGGTGTTGTGCGTTCGGCTTTTTATTTTCTCTTTATTTTCGATATTGTCTTTCCGATAGATTTTGTCGGTTTGTCCATATCTTTTTTTGCAAAGTCAATCGCTTCTTGAATTAATGCAGTCACTTTAGGGTTTCTGTAGTCATTCGGTGTTTTTACATCAATGTGTCTTATTAATTTTCCTGTTCCCGTCAACAATTGGTTAGGGTCTTTTAAAAGTGTTCCTTTGTTAAATCCCAAATTGAAGTGATTCGTATAAATTGGTAACATACAAAATGCGTCTGATAGCTTTTCAGAGATTGAAAATACTGCTGTCAAGGCGTGAGTATGATAAAGAAGTTCATTACAGTCAGGGTATAACTCCAAAATATATTGTCGCAAGTCGCTAAACAACTCTATTATTTCTTGGTCTTTTAAGTCCAAAAAGAATTGGAAGTCTGTATGAATTGGTCGTGAATTTTTCATCTTGCTGAATTGTCATATTGCATTCCGCAAATCAGGTTTCCTTCGGTGTCCAAAAACTTGGCAATCCAACCTACATATGGTATAACCGTTTTTGGCATTAAGATTTCTCCACCATTGCTTTTTACCTTTTCGATTATCTCGTCAATATTTTCAACTCCAATAGAGCATTCCAAGCCAATAATTTTTTCGGGAACTGGTGAATATTTTCTCGATTGCAAAGCTCCAATCAATTCTCCGTTCTCGGTCTTGTCGGCTTTAATTTGTAAAAAGTCGTTTTGACCATAAGAATTGAAACCCCAATCAAAAACTCCGTCATAAAAACTCTTTGCTCTTTCAATGTCGTCAATGTGAATGGCAAAATGTGTCAATTTGTTTTTCATATTCTTGATTTTAATTATTACTCTGTCGTTTTTTTAGCTGACGCACAACTAGTTATATCATATCAAATATAACTGATTATCCTATAATATTTCGGGATAACAACACTTTTTGTGACTCTTTCCTGGTTTTTGTTAATGACTCTACAGTGGTGTCTAACGGACTGCTTATTTGCATTAAATC
>CBFHJN010000143.1:0-2372 GCA_965655805.1 Flavobacteriaceae bacterium | reverse complement strand
ACGATGTGCCACATGCGTATATATCATAGTTGTTTCTGGCTTAGCATGGCCTAATAACAATTGAATGTGTCGTAAATCAACTCCGTTTTCCAACAAATGTGTGGCATAACTATGTCTTAAAACGTGTGGCGTAACTTGTTTTGTGATTCCAGCCAACTCGCAACTCTTCTTCAAGAATTTTCGAACGCTCACAGGCGAATATGGTCCGCCATCTCGTCCTTCTATTACAAATAGGGTAGGTCGGTAGGTTCTAAGGTAATTAAGTAATAGCGGTTTTAAAACTTCACTCATCACTACACTACGATCTTTTCTGCCTTTTCCTAAATGTACGCTCAATTTATTCCTGTCAAAATCTATAGCATTTAACTTAAGGCTTAATAATTCTCCAATTCTAAGTCCGCATGAATATAAGAGACCTATAATTGCTCTGTGTTTTAAGTTTTTTGTGACCTGCATAAGGTCAATAACCTCTTCTCTAGATAAAACTACAGGAAGTTTCTTGCTTTTTTTTGGTCTTTGTAAATTATCCGTCTCTAATTCCGGAAGTTCACAAAAATCACCAAGGTATTTTAAAGCACTAACACATTGTCTATGACTACTAATACTATAATTCTCGCCTGCCATTACAGTTTCAAAAAATAGATCTATGTCTTTTTTTGTAATGGTTAAAATTTCTTTTGGCTTGCAAAGATCTAAAAATCGAAGTATAAAATATCCATACGATCTTACTGTACTTTGGCTAAGTCGTTTACCACGTAAAAAGCCAGTATATGCTTTTATTAAATCTTTATACGTTAATGGTAAAGCAGTAAACATGACAGTCATACTGCGAGTTGTTTTCAGTTTTTTGGGTTCTCTGTAAGTAGTTTTTACGGCTTTTAAAAGCGCACTATAATCTACAAAATAACCTTTTGATTTAAAATACTGAAATAAGTCGTTGGTTGTATGTTTTGAATACCGCACATAAAATGTTTGATGCGTTTTAGACCATTGTACTCCCTTAAAAGCCAGGGTTGTATTTTTTGTAACTTCTGAATATTTAAAACCAATTGCAATATGGTTTTCATTTTTATGATGAAGTTTTGTAAGTGTAATAGTTTCGTTTATAGCCATATGTATAATGATACTTGTAACCTAAATTACACTAAATCAATTAAAAAAATAGGACTAAACGAAAAATACTACAATTTGTAGCGAACATGGAAATGCAGAAAATTTAGGAATAATCAGATGTATTATTCTGACGTTTCTTGCATAGTATGATACACATTCTGCACATCATCATCTTCTTCAAGCTTTTCTAAAAGCTTTTCTACATCTTCAGCTTGTTCTGGCGTCAGTTTCTTTGTGACTTGAGGTATACGTTCAAAACCAGAAGAGATAATCTCAATATTATGTTCTTCGAGGTAAGACTGAATGTTACCAAAACTTTCAAACGGTGCATAGATCATAACACTGGTCAATTCATTACCGTCTTCATCTTCATCTGTATCTTCAAAAATTTCTTCGACACCATAATCAATGAGTTCTAGTTCTAATTCTTCCAGGTCAAATTCATCGCCTTTAATTTTAAAATTACAGGTATGATCAAACATAAACACTACCGAACCAGATGTCCCTAAACTACCATCGGTTTTATTAAAGTAAGAACGTACATTGGCCACTGTACGTGTATTGTTATCTGTCGCTGTTTCAATAAGTACAGCGATACCGTGTTGCGCGTAGCCTTCAAACAAGACTTCTTTATAATCCCCCTGACTTTTATCACTGGCACGTTTTATGGCACGCTCTATATTGTCCTTTGGCATATTTACAGACTTGGCATTCTGTATAACAGCTCTTAGGCGCGAGTTACTATCTGGATCTGGTCCTCCTTCCTTAACGGCCATAACAATGTCCTTACCTATACGTGTAAAGGCCTTGCTCATGGCTGACCAACGTTTCATTTTTCTTGCTTTTCTAAACTCAAAAGCTCTTCCCATAGTTAAAAGTTAAAAGGTTATATCGTATTATAAATGCCTTTTATAAGGCTACACAAATTTAAGTATTTCTATTAATCGTTAGGAATATGTCTGGCCAAAAACTTTTGATTAGCCACATTCAGATTGTTAATAGCTGTTTGGCGCCTGTTGTTTAGGTCTCTATTAGTTTTGTTGAATGTTTTAATACCTTTATGTAACCATAAATTATTCTTCTACCTCCACAATAGCTTCTATGGCAGAAGCTAGTTTAAAATCTTTTTCGGATACCCCACCAACATCGTGAGTTGAGAGTGAGATTTTAAGCACATTATAAACGTTGCTCCAATCTGGATGATGATTTAAGGCTTCACATTCAAAGGCAATTCTACTCATTGCGCTAAAGCAGTCTTT
>CBFHJN010000142.1:0-7734 GCA_965655805.1 Flavobacteriaceae bacterium | reverse complement strand
GTTATGACGTTATTTTCATTAACCGCAAAGACCAAAAAACCCATTCCAGTAACGGATTTAACGGAAGCTAGTAACAGTTCGTCTGCTATTATAAAAACATTGATTGATAAGGAAATTCTAGAAGAATATTTTATTCAAACAGATCGAGTTCAGTTTAATGATGATCAGGAAACGGAAGGCTCCAAGCATTTAAACGAAGCACAGGAAGTTGCTATGAAAGATATTTTAGAATCTTTCAAAAATCAGAATATTGTGCTGCTTCACGGTGTGACCTCTTCTGGCAAAACAGAAATCTATGTCAAACTGATTGAAGATGCTTTAAAACACCAAAAACAAGTCTTGTATTTATTACCTGAAATTGCCCTAACAACACAATTAGTATCTCGTTTACAAAATTATTTTGGAGAGCAAGTGGCTGTTTTTCATTCTAAATATTCCAACAATGAACGCGTTGAAGTTTGGAATCAGGTATTGCATAATTCGCCAAAAGCGCAAGTTGTTTTAGGCGCACGTTCATCGGTTTTATTGCCATTTCATGATTTAGGTTTGGTAATTGTAGATGAAGAACACGAGCAATCTTACAAACAATTTGATCCAGCACCACGTTATCATGCGCGCGATACAGCTATTGTTTTGGCTAGTATTTTCAAAACGAAAACACTGTTAGGTTCGGCAACACCCAGTTTAGAAAGTTATTCTAACGCACGACAGCAAAAATACGGTTTGGTAGAATTGACAACGCGTTTTAATGATGTTATGATGCCAGATATTGAGTTGGTGGATATTAAGGGCAAACATAAGCGTAAACGCATTAAAGGCCATTTCAGCGATCGGTTGATTGAAGAAATGACAGAAACTTTAGAGGAAGGTCATCAGATTATCTTATTTCAAAACCGTAGAGGGTATTCACCTATTATAGAATGTGAAACTTGTGGACATTCACCACAATGTCCCAGTTGCGATGTGAGTTTAACCTATCATCAATATCGCGACCAGTTGCGTTGTCATTATTGTGGTTATCATAGTGTTATGATTAAAAAATGCGGTGCCTGTGGAAGCGTAGAGTTAGATAATAAAGGCTTTGGAACGGAACAAGTAGAGAAGGAGGTAAGCATGTTGTTTCCTAACCATAAAGTGGCACGAATGGATTTAGATACCACTCGTGGTAAATATGGTTATGAAAAAATTATTAGCACGTTTGAAAACCAAGAGGTCGATATTTTAGTCGGGACGCAAATGCTCACCAAAGGATTGGATTTTAGAAATGTGAAATTAGTAGGTGTTATGAATGCGGATAACATGCTTAATTTTCCAGATTTCAGAGCGCATGAGCGTAGCTTTCAATTGTTGTTGCAGGTTTCTGGACGTGCAGGACGAACCGATAAACGCGGAAAAGTATTGATACAGACTTATAATCCGCATCATAATATTCTGCAACAAGTTTCGACAAATAATTATGCACAGATGTTTAAGGAGCAAATGGATGATCGCTATAATTTTAAATATCCACCTGTTTACCGTTTGATAAAAATAACTTTAAAACATCGCGATTATAATAAGGTAAATGTTGGAGCTGATTGGTTTGCAAAATCCTTACGTCAAGTTTTTAATCAGCATGTTTTAGGTCCTGAATTTCCGCCAGTCTCCCGAATTAGAAATCAGTATCATAAAAATATCTTGGTTAAAATCCCGAATAAGCAATCATTAGCCAAAACAAAAGCGGCTATTTTAAAAATTAATACTAGTTTTTCTAGTGTTAAGGATTTTAGACCCATTCGCGTGATTTTGAATGTGGATAATTATTAAGAGTTGTTTACTTTAAACGAAGATGAACCAACTGAATAAATTGGTGAGTCAATTCAACTACCGAAAAAATCATGCAAAAAAAATCCTGATTTTTAAATCAGGATTTATATTAAATATTGTTTAGAGCATCAACTAATTGGGTCTTTTTATTCCTACTTAAAGGAATTTCGTAAGCACCAACCTCCACGTTTTTACTATTGAAACGATCCACTTTATCGAGATTCACAATATAAGATTTATGAATTCGTAAAAATTTACCTTCTGGCAATTCGTGTTCAAACGCTTTCATGGTACTTAATACAACAAGGCTTGTTTCTTCAGTAACTAACTTAACATAATCACCAAGGGCTTCAATCCATTTGATGTCTTTAATATAAACTTTACGTTTTTTCAAATTACTTTTCACAAAAATGTGTTCGCCTTCAGTTTCGTTAAAATCTAATTTAAGTTTATGTTGTTCAACAGCTTTGTCAACTGCCGTATTAAAGCGCTCTCTAGTAATAGGTTTGTGTAAATAATCCGTAGCATCATAATTAAATGCTTTAAAGGCGTATTCTGTTTTACCAGTTACAAAAATAATTTGAGGTTTGTTGTTTAAAACATCCAGTAATTCAAAACCATTTAATACAGGCATTTCAATATCCAAGAAAATGAGGTCTACTTTATGGGTGTTTAATCCGTTTTTGGTTTCCAACGCACTATTGTATTCGGCAATCAAATTAAGAGATGGGTGATTCTCAATTAATTTAACAATCGAGAGACGTTGTATCGCGGAGTCGTCAACTACTACACAGTTTAATGTCATAACATTTTGTTTTATTTCGGTTAAGATATCGACAATAGTACAAAAAATTCGGTTAAAAACCAAAAAACATCGGTAAAACGTTTATTTTAACATTCTATTAACAAAATTTAATGCGAATAAGAAAAAGGTGAATTTAGTTTTGAATTATATTGTAATATATGAAATAAATAATTACTTTTGCACCCATTTTTAACTATAAATTTAGATTTTTATGAATCATTATGAAACTGTTTTCATCTTAAATCCCGTTTTATCTGAAGTTCAGATAAAGGAAACAGTACAGAAATACGAAGACTTTCTTGTTTCTAAAGGAGCGAAGATGATATCCAAAGAGGATTGGGGCTTAAAAAAATTAGCGTACCCAATTCAAAACAAAAAAAGTGGTTTTTATCACTTATTCGAATATCAAGTTGATGGCGAAGTTATCAATCCATTAGAAGTGGAGTTCAGACGTGACGAGCGTTTTATGCGTTACCTTACTGTAACGTTAGATAAGCATGCTGTTGCTTGGGCAGAAAGAAGAAGAGTTAAACTTAAAGAAAAAGCGTAATTATGTCATCTATAGAGCAACAAGCAAAAGGAAAGAAAGACGGTGAAATTAGATATTTAACACCGTTAAATATAGACACTAATAAAGCGAAAAAATATTGTCGTTTTAAAAAATCTGGTATCAAGTATGTGGATTATAAAAATCCAGATTGGTTATTAGGTTTTGTCAATGAACAAGGTAAAATTTTACCAAGACGTTTAACAGGAACTTCTTTGAAATACCAAAGAAAAGTGTCTGTAGCTGTAAAAAGAGCACGTCATTTAGCATTAATGCCATACGTGGCCGATTTATTAAAATAAAAAACTCATAACAATGGAACTTATATTAAAACAAGACGTTGAAAATCTAGGATTTAAAGACGATGTTGTAACAGTAAAGAATGGTTATGGGAGAAATTTTTTAATTCCTCAAGGTCAAGCTGTTTTAGCAACAATTTCTGCAAAGAAAGTATTAGCTGAAAATTTAAAGCAACGTGCATTTAAAGACAAGAAAATTATTGATGACGCAACTAAAATTGCAGAAGCTATCAAATCTTTAGATATTAAGATTACAGCTAAAGCTACGGAAGGTGCATCAGCAGGTGATAAATTATTTGGTTCAATTACCAAAGCAGATTTAGTGGAAGCTTTTGAAAAAGAAGGACACACAATTGATAAAAAATTCATTAGTATTACTGGTGGTAGTATTAAGCGTTTAGGTCAATATGATGCGGTAATTCGTTTACATAGAGAAGTAACTATTGAATTACCATTCGAGGTTATTGCTCAAGCATAATTACTTTTTGCACAGTATAATAAAAACCGTTTAGACTGGCTCTAAACGGTTTTTTTAATTTTAATTTTTATTCTTTTTAATTATGAGACTATCAGTTTTGTTCGTGTTTCTTATCATTTTTTCATGTAAGGATAAACCAACTGCTACGGACAACGTTACTCCCGATTTTTCATTAAGACCATCTGCCTTAATTGAAGCGTTTCAATACCAATCCAATGCATCACCTTTAATTAGCGTGCATCGTGGCGGTGTTGGCTTGGTTCATTACCCAGAAAATTGTTTAGAAACGATTAAGTACGTAAATGATAGTATTGCAGCTGTTTTTGAAATAGATGTCGCTAAAACAAAAGATGACGTTTTGGTGTTAATGCATGATAATACATTAGAACGAACAACTACAGGAACTGATAAATTAACGAATTATACCTTTGAGGAACTTCAAGCTTTTAATTTAGAAGATGATTTTGGAAACGAAACCCCATATAAAATACCCAAATTTTCCGATATCTTAACATGGTCTAAAGCTAATAATGCTATACTAACCATTGATATTAAGAAAAGTGTAGATGTAACCGAAATTATTCAAGCTATACGAGAAAATCATGCCGAAGATATTTCTATTATTATTACCTATGATATGGAACAAGCTAATAAAGCTTATAAATTTGCACCTGAATTGTTATTATCCGTTTCCGCACGAAATCAGCAAGAATTAGATTGGTTGTTAGAATCGGATATTCCTACGCAAAATATGCTAGCATTCACAGGAACCAAACTGTCTGATACCACACTATATACTAATTTGCATGAAAAAGGCATAAAAACTATGTTAGGAACGCTCGGTAACTTGGATAAACAAGCAGAAGCGAAAAGTGACTCTTTATATGTGAAATGGCAGAAATTAGGTATTGATATTTTTGCTACTGATAGACCATTTGAAGCTGCCAAAGCGTTACAAATTGAAAAATAAATAGAAAAATAAAAGTAATAGTACCCATGAAATACGCAAGATTAACCAAAGAACAATTTGAAGAATTGCATCAAGAGTTTATTAATTTTCTAGCAACACAAACCATTACTGCAGAGGAGTGGAACGACATTAAAACCAATAAACCCGAAGTTGCCGAACAGGAATTAGATGTGTTTAGCGATTTAGTTTGGGAAGGCGTTTTAAATAAGGTTATTTACATTGAACATATTTCGCCACAACAAATGCATTTGTTTCATTTAAAAGAAGAGCATATGCATTTAATTGCTGTGAAGTTGAAAAACCCAATCGATCTAACCACTAAAGATGGTTTCAATTGGTTACGCGAAAACTTGATGGATGAAGATGTCGAATTTCTCCAAGCCAAGAAAGATTATTCCGATGATAGAAATAAAGATAAATTTCAACTCATTCAACAAGGTGGTGTGATAACCAAAGGCGACTTATTTCAGTATTTGGATAAGTTGATTAATTAGATTAAAGAATTGTTATTTTGAGAAGTCGTGATGATAGAGATGTGGAGTAAAGAATTGGCATTGCGAGGAACGACGATAGGCGTGACGTGGCAATCTTCACAATTTGTTTTCTTAATATTTTAAAAAGATTACACACTTTCTTAAATAAGCTCGTAATGACAGCAGATTATTAATTATTTTTGTTGACGAGTTAATTTATAGTATGAATAAGTCCTGACGTTTGTCGGGATTAAAAAATAGATACCTGCTTTCGCAGGCATTAGTATGGCACAAAAACCAAGTATACCAAAAGGCACACGCGATTTTAACCCAGAGCAAGTTGCCAAACGTAATTATATATTTCAAACCATCCAGAAGCAATTTGAAACTTTTGGTTTTCAACCTATTGAAACGCCTAGTTTTGAGAATTCGGATACCCTTATGGGGAAATATGGCGAAGAAGGTGACAGACTGATTTTTAAGATTTTGAATTCTGGTGATTATTTGAGTAAGGTTGATGATGGTTTATATTCTGAAAAGGACTCTAATAAAATCACATCTAGTATTTCCGAAAAAGCCCTTCGTTACGATTTAACTGTTCCCTTTGCACGCTACGTAGTGCAGCATCAAAACGACATTGAGTTCCCTTTTAAGCGCTACCAAATGCAACCTGTTTGGCGAGCGGATAGACCACAAAAAGGTCGTTTTAGAGAATTTTATCAGTGTGATGCGGATGTGGTTGGATCTACGTCCTTATGGCAGGAAGTGGAATTTGTACAGTTATATGACAGTGTTTTTTCAGCCCTAAAGTTGGAAAACGTAACGATTAAAATCAACAACCGAAAAATATTGTCTGGTATTGCAGAAGTTATTGGTGCAAGTGATAAACTTATTGATTTTACCGTAGCTTTAGATAAACTGGACAAAATAGGTGAGGAGAAGGTAAAAGCGGAAATGTTGGAAAAAGGAATTTCGAAAGCCGGAATAGATAAATTGCAACCCTTGTTTACGTTGAAAGGCGATTTCAATTCGCAAATAGAACAACTGAAATCTATTTTATCTTCTTCAGAAGAAGGCAAAAAAGGGATTGCTGAATTAGCATTTATAGATCAAGCCATTTCAGAATTAGGATTACAATCCGCCAAATTACAGTTAGATGTCACGTTAGCACGTGGTTTAAATTATTACACAGGTGCTATTTATGAAGTGTCCGCTCCAGAAGGTGTCAACATGGGATCTATTGGTGGTGGTGGTCGTTACGACGATTTAACTGGTATTTTTGGGTTGAATGATGTGAGTGGTGTAGGCATTAGTTTTGGATTAGACCGTATTTATTTGGTTTTAGAAGAACTCAACTTATTTCCAAAAACGGTCACTAAAAACATTGATGTGTTGTTTATTAATTTTGGTGAAACCGAAGCCTTATTTAGTTTAATGGCCATTAAACAATTACGAATAAAAGGTATAAATGCTGAATTATATCCAGATGCTGCTAAAATGAAAAAACAAATGAATCATGCCAATAAGCGTAATATTCCCTTTGTAGTTTTGGTAGGCGATAACGAAATGGAAAACAATGTTTATACGTTGAAAAATATGATTTCTGGTGAACAGTTAGAATTATCACTAGAAGCACTAATTGCTAAATTGGTTTAAAGGAACCTACTTTAAACCAGTAATATTTTCTATTAAAAAAGCTCTGAAAAAATAAATTTCAGAGCTTTTTTGGTTTAGTGGGTATTGGTGTTTGCTATTATTACTATTTGACTATAACTTTTTTAGTTATGATGCTACCATCGGTTTTTTCAAGATTAATAATGTACGTTCCTGTGCTTAAACCAGTCACTTTTATTTCGTGATAGTTGGTTGGTTCCAAAGTATCAACGCGAATAATAGACTGTCCAAGAATGTTAAACATTTCGGCAGCATCTAAATCCACCATTTTTGGATTATGAATAATGATACTTCCTTTGGTGTTTGCAAAATAAACATTCAAGTTTTCTTGCGTTGAAACCTCATCTATACTTAATGAATTCCCATCTCTAAAGGTAATTTCAAAACGATCAGTATATTCACCTGCGACCAAAAAGATTTCATAGTTGCCATCGGTACGTAAATTATGATAAATATCCAGCTCTATATCATGAGCAAATATGTTTAAATCATCAGGTATATTTTCTAAACTATCAATAGTGATATTATTTAAGCCATCATCACTTGTTAAGATATTTAATGGAAGTACTGTATCTTCAGTAATGGCATTAATACCTTGAATGGTATACTTATCGGCATCAATTACCCAAGCCATATCATCCATCTGTACTTCATTTAGTAATCCGTCAAATCCCCAATCGTA
>CBFHJN010000141.1:0-7778 GCA_965655805.1 Flavobacteriaceae bacterium | reverse complement strand
CAAAACTTTATTGGAGATTTCAAAATTGCTTCGCTACGAAATAGAATGGTTGTTGGTATAGATTATTTCAATGAAACACAAACAAATAACAGCACGGGATACGCATTTTATGGAAATGTTACTCCAGACGGTGGTTCTAATGGAGATAATCCTTTTACACCAGATGTAGAAGATGATTTATTTCCACTTTCAACATCAGGAGTTGATGCAGTATTGGCTTCGCAAGGTGTAAGTAACGTAAAGTCGAAATACCACATTTTTAGTTTATATGCATCTGACGTTATCAACTTCACAGATAATCTTTCCGCAATGATAGGCTTACGATTAGACCATTTTGATAATGAAGGCGATTTAGCAAATCTTGATGATGATTTTAACCAAACAACATTATCACCAAAATTTGGAATATTATATCAACCCATAAAAGACAAACTTTCTGTTTTTGGAAACTACCAAAATGGCTTTACCAATGTAGCACCTCAATTAGTTGGCAATCCTGATGATAGCCCACAAACGTTACAAACTTTTGATCCAGAACAAGCAAACCAATTAGAATTTGGTATTAAAACAAATCTCTTTAATAATCGATTAAACGCTACAATAAGTTATTACGACATTAAAGTAAAAGACCGCGTAATTACAGATCCTTCATCGCCATTTAATAAAATTCAAGGTGGCGAAGTAGTAAGTAAAGGTTTTGAAATTGAAATTAACGCAAATCCATTTAAAGGATTAAATATTAGAGCCGGTTATAGCAATAACGATAGCGAAACTACGGAATCCGATAATACTGAAATTCTAAACAGAAGACCGCTTGAGGCTGGACCAGAAACACTTTACAATTGTTGGGCAAATTATGAATTTCAAGATGGAACTTTAGACGGTTTTGGAATTGGTTTAGGGTTTAATGGAGCAAGTGAACGTTATGCGATAAACTACGAATCGACTGGCGAATTTATTCTGCCAAGTTACACTATTGCAAACGCTTCCGTTTTTTACCAAGCAGATAAGTTTAGAATAGGGTTGAAACTAAACAACGCTTTTAATAAAGAGTATTACAAAGGCTGGACAACCGTAAGTCCGCAAACGCCAAGAGCATTATTGGCAAACATTTCATATCAGTTTTAATTAGTCAAAGTAGAGAGCAACGTTTTAAAGGTTGCTCTTTTTTAAATTTAAAGCAATGACAACTAAAAAATTCATCTTTCAATTACATAAATATTTAGGTTTGGCAACAGGTTTAGTCGTTTTTATTGTGGCTATAACTGGTTGTTGTTGGGCTTTTAAAGATGAAATTGAAAGTCTATATGATGATTACAAAAAAGTTACGCCACAAAACGAACCTATTTTAACGCCATCAAAAGCCAAGAAATTTGCAAAAGAGATTTTTGCAAACAACACAGTTCACGGAACACTATTTAAAAAAGAAGATGATGCCATTGAAGTTATATTCTATGATGCAGAACCAGAATTTTATCAAAGTGTTTTCTTAAATCCATATTCAGGGGAAGTGATTCAAGTAGATAATCATCTGTCAGGATTTTTTGCATTTATTTTAAAAGGTCATATGCGACTTTGGTTACCCAAAACTATTGGCGAGCAAGTTGTTGGAGTTTCTATTTTAATTTTCATATTAATCATCATTTCAGGTTTTATTATTTGGTTACCCAAAAAACGTAAAAACTTAAAGCAACGTTTAAAATTTGACTGGAAAAAAACAACACGTTGGAAACGTAAAAACTTTGATTTACATACTGTTGTTGGCTTTTACATTTGTTCATTAGCTTTAATTTTAGCTTTTACCGGTTCAATGATGTCTTACAATTGGCTTAAATATGTTGTCTACAAATCAACAGGTGGAGAAAAAGCTCCTGCTTTTGTTATACCTGAAAACAAAAGCAAAATAGAAGAAAGAGATAGTGAAATTCCAATGGATTATTTAATTACAAAACTCTCAAAAGAAAACCCAAATGCAGAAAGTTTTGAATTACACTATCCCGAAACAGCGGACGAAAGTATTTACGTAGAAGTTTCAAACAATAAAGGACTCTATTACGATTCCGATTTTAGATTTTTTGACCAAAACACGTTGGAGGAAATTGAAACACCAAGCATATACGGAAAATACAAAAATGCAAAAGTTGCGGATAAAATTCAACGAATGAATTACGACATACACATTGGAGCTATCGGTGGAATTGCGGGAAAAATTATTGCGTTTTTGGTGAGTTTGCTAACTGCGAGTTTACCTGTAACCGGAGTTTTATTGTGGTACGGACGGAATTATAAAAAGAAAAATGCTGTAGAGAGCATTAAAGTGTAGTGCATAAATTACCATTCCATTCCCTTTACGCCAACGCTATATCCATGCAAAACATACTTAAAAGAAATAGCTAAAATAGACTCTTTGAGAGGTTTTCGTGTGTTTGCAGAAAATACCAAATTTTTAATTTTGTATATTTAAAAAAGCAAAATAATGTATAGAAAATAAAAAATTGGCTTGTGCTTAATTCTGGAAATTATATTTATTTGCACGCTACGTTTCATGTATGCGTCCATTTACGTGCACTCTGACCCATTCTAAAATAAGGCTACAAAACACCAATAAGTACGTGCCTAACAACAAAATAAAACCCAGAAGACATGAAACACCTATTAAAATTATGCTACATACTGGCTATCTTTTCTTTGCTTGGCTGTAAACAAGACAAGAAGGTAGCCAACACGGTAACAACTCCAGAGATAAAGTGGAACCCAGAAGCCGTGGACGATGACTTTAAAGCTTATTGGTATACAGGCAAAGCGGAGTTAAACAGTTATTCTTTAAAGCAATCACGTTATGGTGAAATTCGTGATGGTGAAGCGGTTCTCGTATTTGTAACCGAACCATTCTCGTTAAGCAAACAGGTAAAACTAGACAATCCTAAAGATGCTGGTGTGGATAATGTATCGGTTATGAAGCTAAATAGTTTTAGAAAATTCAATACAGGTATCTACGATTATTCCATTGCAACGTCTGTTTTCACACCTGTAAATTCGCAAGAACACCCAAGTACGTTAAAGCTAAATACCAGCATTCAAGAATGGTGTGGACATACGTTTACGCAACTCAATTTGAAAGAAACGAATTATCATTTTCAAGAATTCTCATACTTTGAAACTGATGGTGATACAGAAAAGGATATGCCTATAGCACTTTTAGAAGACGAACTCATGACCCGAATTCGCATTAATAAAGGTCAACTACCTTTGGGAGAAATCAACATGATGTTTTCAACATTGTACAGTCGTTTTAACCATAAAGATTTAGAGGCTACCAAAGCTGAAATTAGCAAAACCGAAACAGATTCCACAATGAAATATATCGTTAAATATCTGAATTATGATAGAAGAGTTACCATGGATATTGAAAAACAATTTCCATATAAAATACTCGCGTGGACCGAAAATAATGGTGATGGTTTACTAACAAAAGCGGTCTTGAAAAAAAGTATAAATGAACCGTATTGGAATCTAAAAAAACGAACTGATGAAATTAAACGCGAAGAACTACAGCTAATAAAGTAAGAACAATTTGTGGAAAACAGCATGAGAGAAAAGCCTATAAACCTCATCTCATAAACAAAAAAGAGGCCAACATGAGTTGTCCTCTTTTTTTATATAATTATTAAAATGACGCATTTTATAAAACGCGTTCTAACTATAACTTACATATTTCGTCTATATTGACCGCCTACTTCAAATAATGCCGATGTAATTTCGCCTAAACTACACACTTTACAGACATCCATTAAGGCCTCAAAAATATTCTCATTATGAATGGCTTTATTTTGGAGCTCTTTTAATAATTCTGTTGTGTCTTTCGCGTCATGTAAATTCTTCAAGGTTGTAATCTGATTTTGCTTTTCCGCCTCTGTGGCACGAATCACTTCAGCTGGCTGAACTGTTGGAGATCCTTTAGAACTTAAAAAAGTATTCACACCAATAATTGGAAATTCACCATTGTGTTTTAAGGTTTCGTAATACAAACTTTCTTCCTGAATTTTACTACGTTGATACATAGTCTCCATAGCACCTAAAACACCTCCACGTTCGGTAATTCTGTCGAATTCTAATAATACAGCTTCTTCAACCAAATCGGTTAATTCTTCAATGATAAACGATCCTTGAATTGGATTTTCATTTTTTGCCAATCCTAATTCTTTATTAATAATTAACTGTATGGCCATGGCACGACGAACCGATTCTTCAGTTGGTGTTGTAATGGCTTCATCATAGGCATTTGTATGTAAGGAATTACAGTTATCATAAATAGCATACAAGGCTTGAAGCGTGGTTCTAATATCATTAAAATCAATTTCCTGCGCATGTAAACTACGTCCTGATGTTTGAATATGATATTTTAACATTTGCGCTCTGGCATCCGCTCCATATTTATTTCTCATGGCTTTAGACCAGATTTTTCTAGCTACACGACCAATAACCGCATATTCCGGATCAATACCATTTGAGAAGAAAAAGGACAGGTTTGGACCAAATTTATTGATGTCCATCCCTCGGCTTAAATAATATTCTACATAGGTAAAGCCATTAGATAAGGTCAACGCTAATTGAGTAATTGGGTTAGCACCTGCTTCGGCAATATGATATCCTGAAATCGAGACCGAATAAAAATTACGGACGTTGTTTTCAATAAAATATTCCTGAACATCTCCCATTAATCGCAAGGCGAATTCTGTTGAAAATATACAGGTATTTTGAGCCTGATCTTCTTTTAAAATATCTGCTTGAACCGTTCCACGAACTTGAGCAATGGTATTCTTTTTAATATCTGCATATACATCAGCAGGTAAAACTTGATCACCTGTTACGCCTAATAACATTAACCCTAAACCGTTGTTTCCTTCTGGTAATTCCCCAAAATACTGTGGACGTGTTTTTCCTTTATAAAGTTTAGTAATTTTGGCTTCTACTTCTTTTTCCAGTCCATTGTCTTTAATGTACATTTCACATTGCTGATCAATAGCTGCATTCATAAAGAACCCTAATAACATAGGAGCTGGACCATTAATGGTCATACTAACCGAAGTCATCACATTGGCCAAATCGAAACCAGAATAGAGTTTCTTGGCATCGTCTAAACAGCAAATAGAAACACCTGCATTTCCAATTTTACCATAAATATCTGGACGTAAATCCGGATCATTTCCGTAAAGGGTTACACTATCAAAAGCTGTTGACAACCGTTTGGCTGGCAAACCTGCACTCACATAATGAAAACGACGGTTGGTACGTTCTGGACCTCCTTCACCTGCAAACATACGTGCTGGATCTTCACCTGTACGTTTAAATGGATATAAACCAGCTGTGTATGGGAATTCTCCTGGTACATTTTCCTGTAAACACCATCTTAAAACATCTCCCCAAGCGTGATACTTTGGCAACGCCACTTTAGGGATTTGCGTGTGCGATAAAGACTCGGTATGAGTTTCAATTTTAATTTCCTTATCTCGAACTTTAAAGGAATATATTGGATTTTTATATTTATTAACTTTGTCATCCCAGCCAGTAATAACTTCCCAGTTGTATGGATCTAAATTTAATTTAACACGGTCAAATTCTGAAACTAAAAGTTTAATGAAATCTTTGTTCTCAACTGCGCTCGAACTGACAGAATCCGAGTCAATTCCAGCTTTATCTAATTCTGGAGTTTTACCAACAACAGATTCTAAAGTTTTATAAATCCCGTATAATTTTTGTGCGACATCAACTTGCTCATTGGCCGTTTTATCGTAGGCACGATTGTTTTCAGCAATTTCTGATAAGTAACGCGTTCTTGATGGCGGAATTACAAAAATCTTCTCGCTCATTTCGTCTGAAATATGGAACGTCGATTTTAGCTCCGAGTTCGCCTTTTCCGTTAACTTATCCATCACAGCCATATAAAGCGTGTTCATACCTGGATCGTTAAATTGTGAAGCAATAGTTCCGTAAACAGGCAATTCATCTTGAGGTGTTTCCCATAAATTATTGTTCCGCATGTATTGCTTTTTTACATCGCGAAGCGCATCTAATGAACCACGTTTATCAAATTTATTGATGGCCACCAAATCGGCAAAATCCAGCATATCAATTTTTTCCAATTGGGTTGCAGCACCAAATTCTGGAGTCATAACATATAGAGACACATCAGAATGCTCGATGATTTCAGTATCCGATTGTCCAATTCCTGACGTTTCTAAAATAATTAAATCATATTCTGCAGCTTTTAAAACCTGAACCGCTTCGTGCACATATTTGGATAAAGCTAAATTAGATTGTCGTGTAGCCAAACTTCGCATATAAACGCGTGAATTATTAATGGCATTCATACGAATTCTATCGCCTAAAAGCGCACCTCCTGTTTTACGTTTAGATGGATCTACTGACACCAAACCAACCGTTTTTTCAGGAAAATCAATAAGAAAACGTCTAACTAGTTCATCAACTAAAGATGACTTTCCTGCTCCACCTGTTCCTGTAATTCCTAAAACAGGCGTTTTTGAGTTTTTATTCTTCTCATGTATTCTATCTAAAGTACTTTTAGCCACATCTGGAAAGTTTTCAGCAGAAGAAATAACGCGAGCAATTGACTTTGGGTTTTTATTTTTTAAATCTTTAACATCAATATCTAATGCATCACCAATAGCAAAATCTGATTGTTCAACCAAATCATTAATCATGCCCTGTAAACCCATTTCACGACCATCATCAGGTGAATAAATACGAGTTATTCCATAATCCATTAATTCTTTGATTTCCGAAGGCAAAATAACACCGCCTCCTCCACCGAAGATTTTAATATGACCTGCTCCTTTGTCAGATAACAAATCATACATATATTTAAAATATTCATTGTGTCCTCCTTGATAAGATGTCAAGCAAATAGCATTCGCATCTTCTTGAATGGCTGTGTTTACAACCTCTTCCACGCTTCGGTCATGTCCAAGATGAATAACCTCAACACCTGTGGCTTGAATGATACGACGCATGATATTAATGGACGCGTCATGACCATCAAAAAGTGATGCCGCTGTTACAATTCTAACTTTATACTTTGGATTATATGGTGCAACTTGTTTCATGAATAAAAATCTAATTTTTTGAATGCTGCAAATTTAAGGAATAATACTGTATTAATTTAAAGATGCGGCATTAGATACCTATTAAACATACTATTTCTTAAAAGATTTTTAAATACTGTCCAATTTTTGAAATTGAAATAATGAATGTCTTTAGAAATTAATAAACCATTTAAAACCATGTAAGCGCCTAATAATTATCTTTGTAAGAAATTATAGAAAATAGAACCATGATAAAACGATTGATTGCCTTAATATTTATTTTAAATTTAACAGCATGTGCAGAACTTCAAACGGTTGTTGATAATTTACCTGAAAACACAACAGGTATTTCAAATACTGATATTGCCAATGGTTTACGCCAAGCATTAGATTTAGGTATTGACAAGCAAGTAAGCACGCTTATGAAACAAGATGGGTTTTACGGAAATGAATTGGTAAAAATTTTACTACCAGAAGAATTAAGAAAAGTTGACAAAGCCCTACGCGATATAGGTTTAGGGAATTTAGCAGATGAAGGTTTAAAAGTACTAAATCGTGCGGCTGAAGATGCCGTAGGAACCGCTACGCCTATTTTTATTAATGCCGTAAAAGGAATAACTTTTAATGATGCAAAATCTATATTATTAGGTAACGATGATGCTGCAACTCGTTATT
>CBFHJN010000140.1:0-7855 GCA_965655805.1 Flavobacteriaceae bacterium | reverse complement strand
CAAACAGATTCTGAAGGCAACGTGAGTTTCAGCTTTACTACTCCTGAAGCTTTAACCAAATGGAAATTACAATTGTTGGCACATACCAAAACGTTAGAAAGTCAAGTGACTAGTTTAGAAACTGTGACTCAAAAAGAATTAATGGTTATTCCAAATGCGCCACGTTTTTTACGCCATGGTGATCAAATAACCATTAGCACAAAAATTGCGAATCTAACAGATAAAGAATTATCAGGACAAGCACAACTACAATTAACAGATGCCTTAACAGGTAAAGATATTTCAGCGCAATTAATGAGTCTCTCCTCTGGAGGGATGGCGAAGCCAGAGAGGCCTTTTGTTGTCGATGCCAATGGTAACACACAGGTATCTTGGGATTTAAGTATTCCTGAAACCATAGATGCTGTTCAATATAAAGTAGTTGCCAAAGCAGGCGATTTTAGTGATGGCGAACAAAATGCCTTACCCGTTTTATCAAACCGCATGTTAGTAACGGAAACTTTACCGATGTGGATAAAAAGTAATGAAACCAAAACCTTCACGTTGGACAAACTGAAAACCAATACCTCAACTAGTTTAAAACATCACAAACTGACTTTGGAAATGACGTCCAATCCGGCTTGGTATGCGGTTCAAGCGCTTCCGTATTTAATGGAATATCCCTATGACTGTAATGAGCAAACCTTTAGTCGCTATTACGCAAATGCGCTAGCAAGTCATATAGCAAATAGCAATCCGCGGATTCAAGAAGTATTTAATCAATGGCGAAATTCGGATGCTTTACTATCTAATCTGGAGAAAAATCAAGAGTTAAAAAGTATTTTAATTCAGGAAACCCCTTGGTTACGTGATGCTCAAAGTGAAACGGAACAGAAAAAACGCATCGCTGTGTTATTCGATTTAAATAAAATGACCAATGAATTAGAAAATGCATTAAGTAAACTTGAACAAAATCAAATGGATTCTGGTGCTTGGGCTTGGTTTAATGGTGGTCGTGAAAACCGATTTATAACGCAACATATTATAACAGGTTTCGGACATTTAAAACAACTAAATGTCAATCAGAGCGCTAGCGAAGAATCTATGATTTCAAAAGCCATCGCTTATCTGGATGCCGAATTTATACAAGAATATAAAGACATTAAGAAATACAATAAAAACGTTGACTTTAGTAAGGATCATTTAAGCA
The DNA here is from genome assembly GCA_965655805.1 of Flavobacteriaceae bacterium. Classification (GTDB taxonomy): domain Bacteria; phylum Bacteroidota; class Bacteroidia; order Flavobacteriales; family Flavobacteriaceae; genus Algorimicrobium. Next base: position 6,666 of record CBFHJN010000140.1, on the reverse strand, counting down.
TGACGCAGTTGCATTATTTATACATGCGAAGCTTTTTCCCTGACATCAAACAAAGTCAAGAAGTTAAGGACATTTCAAATTATTATGCCACGCAAATTGATAAGTACTGGTTATCACGATCTTTATACCCGAAAGGATTAATGACATTGATTTCGCATAGAAATCAGGCGACTAAAACGGCTTCAAAAATTTTAAAATCGTTAGAAGAAACCAGCATCACCAATGATGAATTAGGCATGTACTGGAAAGAAAACCAAGCATCTTGGCATTGGTACCAAGCACCTATTGAAACCCAGGCATTAATGATTGAGGTGTTTCAAGAAGTTGGAACTAATATTCAAAGTGAAACCAAAAATCTGAATACTATTGATAACCTAAAAATGTGGTTATTAAAAAACAAGCAAACCAATAAATGGGAAAGCACTAAAGCAACAACCGAAGCGGTTTACGCATTGCTACTTCAAGGAAGCGATTGGTTATCAGTTAGCGAAGCCGTTACCGTTTTAGTGGGAAATGAAAAAATAGACCCTTCTAAACTAGAAGCCGTAAAAGTTGAAGCTGGAACCGGTTATTATAAAACCTCTTGGAATGGATATGAAGTAAAACCTGAAATGGCAGATATTACCTTAACCAAAACTGAACCTGGTATTGCTTGGGGAAGTTTATACTGGCAATATTTTGAAGATCTAGATAAAATTTCTTCTGCAAAGACGCCTTTACAGTTAAAGAAAAAACTCTTCAAAAAAACCAATACAGATTCTGGCGAAATGATTACGGAAATCACACCAGAAAGCAAATTACAAGTTGGCGATTTGGTTCGTGTTCGAATTGAATTACGCAGCGATCGTGATATGGAATTCATTCACTTGAAAGATATGCGAGCCGCTGGATTGGAACCTATCAATGTATTATCTACTTACAAATGGCAAGATGGATTGGGTTATTATGAAAGCACCAAAGATGCGAGCACTAATTTCTTTTTCGACTTTTTACCAAAAGGTATTTATGTGTTTGAATATGATTTGCGCGTTAACAATGCTGGAAATATGAGTAATGGCATTACGACCATTCAGAGTATGTATGCTCCCGAATTTTCAAGTCATAGTGAAGGCGTACGAATTTCTGTAGAATAAAGATATATTAGAAAAATGCAAAATCAGTAATGACTTAAGTACTAAATCATTAACTTTACAAGTTAATAAATCACATTTCAATTTATGAAATACATTCTTTTTATCATGTTATCCGCTTTTGTTTGTAGCAGCGCTGTTCATGCGCAAAACGGTTCGGTATTACATAAAGCCGAAAAACTAACGGATAGTATGATTTTTTTAACCTATCACATAAAAAAATCGGCAGATGCTAGTTTGGAAATTAATCATGTAAAAACACTTCTATCTAAAGGTCGCATTAAAGGATTTCATGAAGAAAAAGAACTGTTTAAAAAAGGGAATCTGTCTTGTGATTTATTGGATAAAGAATTAAACGTGATAGAAACCTTGTTTATAAAAAATCCGTTGGAAAAAATTGTTGAGTTTGTAAATGATTCTGGCAATTTGGAAAAGCGTCTAATCTCATTGGAAAGTACCGATTTTGCTTTTAGAATGCCTTATAATTCCACGGCAAAATACGTTCGCATGTATGTAATTACGAATTCAGACACCACTAATTACATTATAACCAAGCTATAATTGTTATGATAAAACGACTACTTTCTATATTATTACTTCTTTTAGTAACTAATTCATTCTCGCAAACTTTTGATGTAGAAACCATTAAAAATGCTGGTTCTAATGATAAGCGCATTAATATTGTAATTCTTGGTGATGGTTATATAGATACGGAACAGACAGATTTTCGGGATGATGCCATCAACTTTACAGATGCCCTTTTTGGACAATCACCTTTTTCGGAATATTCAGATTATTTCAATGTCCATATTATAAAAGTTATTTCAAATGAAAGTGGCGCAACACACCCAGGAACGGCTACCGACGAAGCCAGTTATAGTGTACCAGTCTCCTCTGTCGATAATTTTTTTGGAAGCACCTATGATGGTTTTGGCTCGCACAGATTATTATATGCACCAAATTATGCATTAATCACATCGGTTCTAGCAACCAATTTTCCGGAATATGACCAAGCACTTATTTTAGTGAACTCACCTTATTATGGTGGTAGTGGTGGTGAATTTCCAGTCGCTTCAACAGGTACAAGTTCTGATGAAATAGCCATCCATGAAATTGGACATTCATTTGTAGATTTAAAAGATGAATACTATCCAGGCGATTATTATGCGGGAGAAGCAATAAATATGACTATGGAAACAGATCCGAGTCTTGTAAGATGGACTAATTGGGTAGGATCTGATGGCGTTGGCGTTTATCAATATTCAGGTAGCGGCTCCGCTGCCTCTTGGTACAGACCACATCAAACCTGTAAAATGCGTTATTTGGGTTTTCCATTTTGTGCGGTTTGTAAAGAAGGTTTTATTGAGAAAATTCACGATTTAGCACCACCAATTGATAGCTTTTCTCCTGCGAGTTTATCCATTGAAACGTCAAACTTTCCAGTTGATTTTAATGTGTCACTCGTTAATCCAACAACCAATTCTTTAGAAACAACGTGGACATTAAATGGTTCCACGTTTTCAACAGATGTAAATACCGTTTCTGTATTGGAAGCTGATGTAAATGATGGCATAAATAGTCTATCTGTTGCCGTTACAGACAACACCAGTTTACAACGTATTGATGACCATGAAACCATTCATATAACAACGGTTACTTGGAGTATTGACAACACCACCTTAGGTATTACTGAAATTACCTCTGAAGAAAATCAGTTTTCAATTACACTTTATCCAAACCCAACAACCAATCAGTTCTATGTAAAGTTTAATAGTTCCAACCCTTCCAATTTACGATTAGAATTAACAAGTATAGACGGAAAACAGGTTTTATCAACGCGTTTAGAATCTGGAAAAACAAACACAGTCAATCTAAATCAACAAGCTGCAGGTCTGTACATTGCTAACATTTATAGTGATTCGGTATTGCTAGCGCGTAAAAAGGTGATAAAAAATTAACCTATTTTTTCGGTGGATATTTTTCGAGTAGTTTAACAACCACTGTTTGAAATTGTTCAGTGCGCGCTTCTGGCGTATTTGCCGGAGAAGACGGTTCTCTGCTGACACCTTGCCAAAAAAGCTGTTGCGTTTCGCCATCAACAAAATCTAAAATAATTTGTCTAGTTACCGAACCTTGACCAATTGGAATACCAACTGAAACGCCTCCTCCTCCACTTCCAACACCCATTCCCACGGAACTAGATTGCGGATTTAAATAGGTTTCGCTTTTCACATCGATAATAAAATCGGGTGTTTCCGACTTTATAAATCCTTTACTTTGAAGCTCGGAATCCAGTATTGTAAAAAATCGTTTTGCATCTAATTCACTCAAACCTGTTTGCATATTATCAAAATAATGATAGGTTTTGTATTGGGTGAAATCGGTGTTTTTTTCATAATCATAATTTACAGTAACACCACAAGACGTGAGTAACAAGGCAAGAATTAGGATTTGAATTTTTTTCATTTTTTATTTTAAAGATACAAAATTATTCAGCTTTTTTATCCACAGATTTGGTTAAAGCTGACGAAATAATACCAGTTGGAATAGCAACAATTCCTAAACCAATTAATAAAATAATAAAGGTAAATGCTTTTCCGCCTGCTGTAATGGGATAAACATCTCCATAACCAACTGTGGTTAATGTAATAATAGCCCACCAAAGACTATCAAAAATTGAAGAGAAATGTTCAGGTTGTGCTTGGTTTTCAAAATAATAAATACCGACGGCTGAAAAGTAAATAAGTATTAAAGTAATAAATAGGAACAAGAAAATTTGTTCTTTAGCAGACTTTATAGCATAAATAAATTCATTCAAAGCTCGATTATAACGTACTAATTTAAAGACTCTGAAAAGTCGTAAAAGTCTTAAAGCGCGAAGCGAGCGTAAATCAATACCGAAAGATAAATAAAATGGTAAAATGGCCAAAAAATCTATAATTCCAAAAAAGCTAAAAATAAATTTAGCTTTATTATCCGCTACATAGATTCTTAAAATATATTCAAACGTAAAAATAATAACACTAAACGTTTCAATTATCCTTAAAACAGTTCGCGTTTGTGGTTCTATACTGGGTTCTGTTTCTAAAGTAAAGGTTACAATTGAAATTAAAATTAAAACCTGTATAGCAATAGCAAAAACCTTGCTTGCACGATTATCATGAATTTCAATTATATTTTTAATACGTTGTTTCATCCGTATTTATTCATTCAGCATGCTCCAAAGCTTATCTTTTAATTCTTGAAGCCCTTGTTGTGCTACCGATGAAATAAACAAATAATCTACAGGAAGTTCGCCATCTAACTGTTCTTTTAATTCTGCTTTCAATTCATCATCTAGCATATCACTTTTGGAAATGGCTACAATACGTTCTTTATCCAAAATTTCAGGATTGTAACGCTTAAGTTCATCTAAAAGAATATCGTATTGTTTTCTAATATCGTCAGCATCTGCAGGAATTAAAAAAAGTAATACCGAGTTACGTTCAATATGCCTTAAAAAATAATGCCCAAGACCTCGACCTTCAGCTGCACCTTCAATAATTCCAGGAATATCAGCAATAACAAAAGATTGGTGATTACGATGTTCTACAATGCCTAAATTAGGTTTCAGGGTTGTAAATTCGTAATCTGCAATTTTAGGTTTTGCAGCCGTAACAACCGATAATAAGGTGGATTTTCCAGCATTAGGAAATCCAACAAGACCAACATCGGCTAGAACTTTCAACTCCAGAATTATTTCAGTTTCTTCACCAGGAATTCCTGGCTGTGCATAACGAGGTGTTTGGTTTGTAGAGGTTTTAAAATGCCAGTTTCCACGACCACCCATGCCACCTTTGGCTATTATTTTTTCTTCACCATGTTCAGTAATTTCGAAAAGGATGTCATTGGTTTCCTTATCGCGAACAACGGTTCCTAAAGGCACATCCATATACACATCTGAACCATCAGCTCCTGTGCTTCTACTTTTACTGCCATGTTCACCATGGTCTGCCTTAAAATGGCGTTTGAATTTGTAGATATATAAGGTCCATAAATTCTGATTTCCACGGATTATAACGTGACCTCCTCGACCACCATCGCCTCCATCTGGACCGCCTTTTTCAATATATTTTTCACGATGTAAATGTGCAGAACCTTTTCCGCCATTTCCGGAGGACACATATAATTTTACGTAATCCACGAAATTTCCTTCAGTCATAATTATTCTTTGATTTATGCAAGCAATTGAACTTCAAATTGCTTGTTGTACAGCATTCTGCTTACATTAACTCCTTACCCTAAAATGAAGGATTAGAGCCAGAACGTTTATTTTAATTTATCAATTACCTCGCTTAATCGCGCTGTAATATCTTCAATACTTCCAACACCATCTACACCAAAATATTTGTTTTGAGCAGAATAGTAGTTTTTCAATACGGCTGTTTTTTTGTAGTATTCTGTAATACGATTTCTAATAATAGATTCATCCGCATCATCTTTTCTTCCACTTGTTTTTCCACGCTCTAGTAGACGCTTAACCAAAACCTCATCATCCACTTCCAACGCAATCATAGCATTAATTTGAGAGTCCTTTTGACTCATAAGCTTATCCAAAGCATCTGCTTGGGCATTTGTACGTGGAAAACCATCAAAAATAAACCCATTCGCATCCGCATTTTTTTCAACTTCAGCATTTAACATATCAATAGTTACTTCATCAGGAACCAACTCGCCTTTATCCATATAAGATTTGGCTAACATACCTAAAGCCGTTTCATTTTTTATGTTAAAACGGAATACATCACCAGTGGAAATATGTACTAAATTATACTTTTCTTTTAAAAATTCAGCCTGTGTTCCTTTTCCGGCTCCTGGAGGTCCAAATAGGACTAAATTGGTCATGTGTTGTGTGGTTTTTAGTTGATATATTTCAGGTAAATCACGCCCTAATCCATCGTAATCTAGACCGTAGCCTACAATGAATTTATTAGGAATTTCCATACCTACATAATGTAATTTATAATCTTTTTTATACGCTTCTGGTTTATAAAATAAGGTAGCAATAATGAGTTCTTTTACGTTTTCATTTTCAAAAATCCGATGAACCTCCGTTAGAGTGTTTCCAGAATCGATAATGTCTTCTAAAATCACGACCGTTCTTCCCGTTAAATCTTGTGTTAAACCAATTAAACGCTGAATATCTTCAGTGGATTTGACACCTTCATAAGAGGCTAATTTTATAAACGTGACTTCACAAGGTTTTGGATATTTCTTCACAAAATCACTTACAAACATAAATGAGCCATTCAAAATGCCAATAAACACAGGGATTTCATCACCTAATTTATCCGCAATGTCATGAACCATACGTTCCACGGTTGCAGCAATTTCCTGTTCTGAAATAAATGGCTTAAAATATAAATCATGAAGCTTTATCATGTGTTCTTAATTTTAGAAATGCAAAGATAATCATTTGATTAACCTTTTACGAATTCTAATTTATATTGTTGGGAAATAAATTTTTTGGCACAGCAAGGATTTGTATTTTTGTTGA
>CBFHJN010000139.1:0-7858 GCA_965655805.1 Flavobacteriaceae bacterium | reverse complement strand
GTCTTTAGCACATTCTGTTTTTTCAGCTTCTGTTTTATCAGCACAACATGCTTTTTTGCAATATTTATCGCAAGCCTTTTTAGCAGTGGTGTCTTCTGGGGCTGCTTCACCATCAAAACTATCTACGGTTTTCATGTCTTTTACAGAATACACATCGCCAGCTTTCTTAACCACTTCTTCTAAAGTAGTAGGCGTTACTTTGGCTTCATCATATTCTACCATAGCCATACGCGTGTCAAAATCCACTTTAGCCGATTTTACACCGTCCATTTTAGCCATTTTCTTTTCAATGGTTTTGGCGCATCCCATGGCGCATGTCATACCTTCAATGGTAAATTCTGCCTTGGCATATGTCGCATTTGGATCTAATTCTGCAACAGCTAATTCTTCAGTTGCTTCTGTTTCAACAGTAACCACTTCAGGCGTGGTTTCGTTTTTACAACTTGCAAACACTAAAGTTAGCATTACAAGCATCATTATATCTTTTAAAGTTTTCATTTTAATTGAATATTAAGTTCCTGACAAATTTACTAAATATTGCTATTTATTGCATTTAAAATTGGAATTTTGTGGCTTGAATTAATTTAATATGAAGCAAATAAGCAATAAGTGGTTGTATTTAGTAGTGCTTTCCGTGATTTGGGGTACCTCATTCATTTTAATTAAAAAATCACTTTTAGGCTTAAATCCCTATCAGCTTGGAGCTTTACGGACCATTATAACGGGATTATTTTTATTGGCTGCTGGTTTTAGAACCTTGAAAACTATAGATAAAAGACAGTGGAAATGGATTGGACTTTCAGGTTTTTTAGGATCTTTTTTTCCCGCATTTTTATTTGCTATTGCTGAAACGGAAATTGATAGTGCAGTGGCGTCTATTTTAAATTCATTAGTACCATTAAATACGGTTTTATTGGGCTTTGCTGTGTTTCAAATTGCCTCAACTAAACGCCAAGTTTTAGGTGTCATTATAGGATTTATTGGAACAGCTATCCTGATATTAAAAGGTGCTGAACTCAATCCAGATCAGAATTATTTATATGCAGGTTTTGTGATTGTTTCAACCATCATGTACGCTGCGAATGTAAATATTATAAAGCGCTATTTACAGGGTGCGAAACCATTAGCCATTGCGGCTGGAAACTATGCCGTTATTAGTATTCCTGCCTTGGTCGTTCTATTTTTTGTCGATTTTTTTAATGCCGAAACATTTGACAATCCGAACTTCAAAATGGCTGTTGTTTATGTCGTCATTTTATCGTTTTTCGGGACGGCTTTAGCCAAGGTATTATTCAATAAATTGGTGCAAATGTCGACACCTGTATTTGCTTCGTCTGTAACCTATTTAATGCCTATTATTGCTCTGGTTTGGGGTGTTTTAGATGGTGAAGGGTTTAGTGTTTGGCAAGGATGTGGTGCGCTTATTATTTTAATAGGTGTGTATCTATCGCATAAGCGTAAAAAATAAAAGCCCGAAGTTTCCTTCAGGCTTTTAAATATGTGTTCAATTTTTATTTATTCGAAATCGGCATCCGTAACACCTTCGTTTACTTTAATCTCTTTCACAATAAAGTCTATAGTTCTTGGACCCATTGTTTGCGAAATTTTGAATGGAAATTTAATTCCAGAGACGTCTTTATAATCACTAAAGAATGTTGCTGATTGGCCCATTTCTGAAGCCTCCACTTCTTTGATTTTTAAGCCGGTTTCAACGCTATAATAGGCTGATGTTTTTTCGTCAACTTTAACTTTATAAGCATTTACGCCATCAACTTTTTCTATTTTTTCTAAAGTTACACCACCATTTAAGTAATTAACTTCAGGAAATGGAGACGATTCAACTTGTGCCACTTTCACCTCTTCATCCGTCATGTCTTTACGCTGTCCTTGTGCTAAAGAGTAACCAACATTACCATCTAAAACTTGCTTTTGAGTTTGACCCATCACGCTAATTTGTTGTAACGATTGGTTTTTAATGGTTTTTTTCATCTCTAAATTAATAACCACACCTGGTTGCAATTCAGCTTCAGCAGTAATATAAACCGAGTTTACTTTGTCTAAAGCAGTTTTTCCACCGATGGCATCAATGTAGGCGTTAAGCACTTTATTGACATCCATGTCTGCAGGCATTTCGATTTCGTATTCTGGTTTTTCAGTTACATCAGCGTACTTATCATAATAACGAATTGGTAAGCCTACTTTTTCAAGATTTTCAAGAACTTCGCTTCCGTTTCCTACTACAATAACACGTGCATTTTCAGGACGCATGTATTTTTTAGCGGCAGCTTGAACATCAGCAATACTTACATCGTTTATTTTTTGAAGATAGGTTTCGTAGAAATCTTTAGGTAAATCGTTTAATTTAATATTTAACGCGTAGTTAGCAATAGTTTGCGGACGCTCCAATGCCATTACAAAGTTTCCTGTGTATTTTGCTTTTACATTACGTAAAACTTGAGCATCTACAGGTTCGGTATTTATACGTTTAATTTCTTTTAAGGTTTCAACAACAGCACTATCCGTTACCATGTTTCTTACTTTAGCTGTTGTGCTAAAACGAGACATGCCATATCTGTTAGCTCCTAGACTTGAGTAAGCGCCATAGGTGTAACCATGTTTTTCACGAAGGTTTAAAAACAAATAGCCTTCACCACCACCACCAAGAATTTCATCGGCAATTATAGCTGAAAAATAATCGGGATCGTTCATTTTTAACGAAACGTTGTTGGTAACTGAAATATTAGATTGTGTGGCACCTGGTACATCAATAAAATTGATTTGTGGTACGGGTAAACTTTCTGCAGTTTTTGGAATTGTTGTCGATACACTTGCGCCAGTTTCCCAATCTTTAAAATATTTTTTGACTTGTTTTTCAACAGTTCTAAAATCAACATCGCCAATAACAACTAAATACGCGTTGTTGGGGTTTATATATTGCTGGTAATAGGCTTTGACATTGTTAAAGGTAATATTCTTGATGGTTTCTTCTGTAGTAAACTCGCCGTAAGCATGAGTTTTACCATAAGATAAGGCACTGCCAACACGACCAGCAATAGCATCTGGGTTTTTATCGTTATTTTTTAAACCTTCAATAAGCTTGGTCTTTTCGGCTTCAAACTCTTCTTCGGTTAATAACGGATTGATAACAGCATCAGCCATTAATTCTAAAATACGTTCAGAGTATTTCGTTAAAGAACTTGCATAACCGTTGCCAAACCCTAAATTTAAACTGGCTCCTAAAAAGTCGATTTCTTCATTAAAAGCATCTTTAGAAATGGTAGTTGTTCCATTTCCTAACATAGAACCCAATACACTAGTTACACCAGCAATATCGCCTTCAAAAATTGGGCTGTTATCTATTCGTAATGAATAAGAAACACGCGGTAATTTATGGTTTTCGACAACTAAAACTTTTAGTCCGTTCTTTAATTCGAATTCACCAGGTTCTTCCAAGGTGATTTTTGGAGCTGGTCCAGCTTTTGGTTGTTTAGATCGGTCAATTTGAGCTGAAACACTCAACACCATAAAAAACAGGATAGCAAAAGCAGATAGTTTTGTTTTTAAATTATATATATTCATCTTATTGATCATCTTTTTTTGGTAAATATTCAATTTCTACACGCTGATTTGCATTTAAGTACTTTTTGGCAACGTTTTGTATATCCTCTCTCGTAATTGAGCGGTAAATATCTATTTCGTTATTTATTAGGTTGACATCGCCATATAATAAATAATATGTTGCTAATGAGCTTGCAATTCCAGATATACTTGAGTTTGCATTAACAAATTGGTTTTCAAATTGATTTTGAAGTTTTTGGTAATCGCGTTCCGAAATTAATTCATTTTGCATTTTTTCAATTTCTTCATCCATTTCAGATAATAAGGTTTGGATGGTTACTTCATCACCTAATGGTAAAGCGAATAGCGCAAAAATATTATAATCCACTTGTGGGATATTTACAGCCTGAACCGTTAAAGCTTGTTTTTGCTCATCAACTAATTTCTTGTAAAGAACAGAACTTTTTCCGCCACTTAAATAAGTAGAAATCATATCTAATACGTGCGCATCTCTGGTAGCCATTCCTGGACCTCTGTAAGCAGCAATTATTGCAGGGGTTTGAATATTTTTATCGTAAGTAGTTACTTTAATAGTTTCGGTAATGGGTGCTTCTACTGGAAAATTACGAACGACTTCTGGACCTTTTTTAACGGCTCCAAAATAATCTTTTACTAATTCTTTTGTTTTAGCAATATCAATATCTCCAGCTACTACAAGTACAGCGTTGTTTGGAACATAGTATTTATCGAAAAAGGCCATAAACTCGTCTAGTGTTGCAGCATCTAAATGTGCCATTTCACCAATGTTTGAACCTTTATATGGATGTACTGAAAATAAATTTTCACCAATTGTGTTTAACAATTGTCCATAAGGTCTGTTGTCAAAACTTTGACGTTTTTCTTCTTTTACCACTTCGTTTTGCGTATCCACACCAACTTGATCAATTACAGGATGTAACATACGTTCAGATTCTAACCATAATCCTAATTCTAATTTATTAGAAGGGAAAACTTCAAAATAGTACGTTCTGTCTTGTGATGTGTTGGCGTTGAAGGTTCCACCATTAGCAGGAATGATTTTCATAAATTCACCTCGCCCAATGTTTTCTGTTCCTTCAAATAATAAGTGCTCAAAAAAGTGCGCAAAACCTGTACGGTTTCGGTCACCATCTTTTCCACCTACATCATACATCACCGAAGTAGATACTACAGGTGCTGTGTTGTCTTGATGCAGAATAACGTGTAATCCATTATCTAAGTCAAATTCTTCAAATTTCACTTCTTGTGCAGTACTAGTAAAGATGGCTAGTAAACATGCAGAAAAAGTTAGTAATCCTTTTTTCATGTGTGTTTGTTTTTGTTAAATGACATACTATATGTCTGTTTTGCGTTCAATCTGTTACAGTTTTTTCAAAAATAAGAAATACCGAGCGTATTTAATGCGTTTGTTAAAAAAACATGGTCAAATTATTAATTACCATAATTTTTTACGAAATTTAAGAATCAAAAAAAATGGATCTATGAAAAATATTATTTTACCAGTTAGGTTTGGCCTGATTACAACTGCCGTTTTAATAGCTTATTTTCTAATTCTAGCCATGGTAGATAAACACACCAATCCCGTATTTAGTTTTTTAAATGCTGTAATAACAGCTTTCGGGATTTTTGAAACTATTCGCTATTATAAATTGGAACAAGGCGAAAACTTTACATATTCAGGTGGTTTTATTGCTGGCCTAATTACAGGGTTTGTTGCAACTGTTTTATTTACATTTTTCTTTTTACTGTACATATCAGAAATAAATAGCGAATTTTTACCACAGCTTTTAGAATTAATTGATTTTGCAGAACCCGTTAGTATTGGCGTTATAACCTTTGTGGTCGGTATTATGGGTGTCGCAACTACAGTTATTTCAGCCTTCACAGTTATGCAGTATTATAAGAAAAGTTGGAATGTTTCGTAATTGCAAAAAAACGTTTGTAGTTTAATTAATTAGCAGTATATTTGCATCCGCTTATCGTGAGGTAGGTGTATTTAATAAACTAATTTAATAAAAACGTTACGCTATGTACGCAATTGTAGAGATAGCAGGGCATCAATTCAAAGTTGAAAAAGACCAACGAGTTTTTGTTAATCGTTTAGCAACAGAAGAAGGTAAGGAAGTTTCTTTCGATAACGTTCTTTTAATTGCAGATGGTGACAATATTACTGTAGGCGCCCCAGCTATAAACGGAGCTCAAGTAGGAGCAAAAGTTTTAAAGCACCTTAAAGGTGATAAAGTTATTGTTTTCAAAAAGAAAAGACGTAAAGGTTACCGTGTAAAAAACGGACACAGACAATCTTTAACTGAAATCGTAATTGGAAGCATCGTAGCTTCAGGAGCTAAAAAAGTGGAAAAAACTGAAAAGGCTAAACCAGCAAAAGCTGAAAAAGCTGCTCCAGTAAAGGAAACTAAAAAAGCTGCTCCAAAAAAATCAACTGCTAAAGCAGATGATTTAAAGAAAATTGAAGGTGCTGGACCAAAAGCTGCAGAAGCTTTGGTAAATGCAGGATTTGAAACATTTGCTAAAATAGCAAAAGCAAAACCAGAAGCGTTAAGTGCTATTTTAACAGAAGCTAGTTCAAGATTATCACATATTGTGACGGACACTTGGCCAAAACAAGCGGCTTTAGCTGCTGAAGGTAAGTGGGATGAACTAAAAGAATTACAAGACAAATTAGACGGCGGAATAGAAAAATAATTCTGCAATTATTAACAATATAAAACCTTAAGACAATGGCTCATAAAAAAGGAGTTGGTAGTTCGAAGAATGGTAGAGAATCAGAATCAAAACGTTTAGGCGTTAAGATTTTTGGTGGACAAGCTGCTGTTGCTGGAAATATCATCGTAAGACAAAGAGGTAATACACATCATCCAGGTGAAAATGTGTATGGTGGAAAAGACCACACGTTACACGCTAAAGTGGACGGACTTGTGAAATTCACAAAGAAAAAAGATAACAAATCTTATGTTTCTATTGAACCTTTCGAGGCTTAAGAAACTATTTCTTTAACATATATAAAACCCTTTCTGGAAACAGAGAGGGTTTTTGTTTTTTCTGAAAATCTATCTAATTTATGGCGTGTTAAAATTTTAAATTAATTTATTATTTCTTCAAAATCTCTTGTATAATCCTCACATGATGTTTGGTGTGCAATTCCAAAAACCGATAAATTCTTTTTTTGTTGATATTACCAAAAAAAGGATGCTTGAAAAAAGCATTGGTATCTGAAGCCGGAATGGTTTTAATCAGCATTCTCGATTGTTCTAGTTGGTTGATTAAATCTTCTTTAATTATGATTTCTGGTGGTAATATATGTTTTGGTGCTTTGGCTTTGCCTCGTGGAAAAAAGCCAAGGGTGAAAAATACCTTTCCTAAAAGTGAAAAGTCATCATTATATAAGGCTGGATCTGATGTTTGATAGGTGGAAATAACGCCATTAATCACTTTAAAACTATGGTCAATATGCCAACCAACAGGCGCTTTTGAAATTTTAGAATTTGAAACGTCATGATGTTCTATGTATATCTCTAAAGTGTCAATCAAAATATCTAGTTTTTGTGAGCTCATAAATGGTGTTTTGTGAAATCGAAGTTACACTTTTTAAAATGATTGAGAGTCTAAAATGAAAGCGCTTTGAATCTTAAAATATTGTTTGAAATGATAAATTCGCAATAGAGCATACTTCTTGATACAATTTCCAATTGCTATCGCGTGTAAAAATCACGCGAAGTGACGAACAATATGAAAGCAAAAAAAATCCCAAACATAACTGCTTGGGATTTCATCTATTATCTAAAAGCGAAGCGATCTATACTCTAGAAGCCCAATCGGTCTTTTTCTAGTATCTGTAGTATTCTGGCTTGTAAGGACCTTCAACAGCTACACCAATATATTTGGCTTGATCGTCTTTAAGTTCTGTAAGCTCTACACCAATTTTTTCAAGGTGTAACTTGGCTACTTTTTCATCTAAATGTTTTGGTAACATATACACTTCGTTTCCGTATGCCTCTTTGTTATTCCACAATTCAATTTGTGCTAACGTTTGATTTGTGAATGAATTACTCATTACAAAACTTGGGTGACCTGTAGCACAACCTAAATTTACCAGACGACCTTCAGCTAAGATAATAACATCCTTACCATTAACGGTGTATTTATCGACCTGAGGCTTAATTTCAACATGCGTAGAACCATGGTTTTTCTTTAACCAGGCCATATCAATTTCATTATCAAAATGCCCAATATTACACACGAT
>CBFHJN010000138.1:0-7893 GCA_965655805.1 Flavobacteriaceae bacterium | reverse complement strand
AACTACAAAAAGCAAAAAGTGCGTTAAACGTAAGATTTGGGAAAATTCAATTTGCTCCATATTAGCTTTTTAGGGCTGCTTTATGTATTTTTACCACTTATAATTACAACGCTATTAACATTCTAATATTACATTATGAAAACAAAATTACTTTTACTTTTACTTATTTTCGCAAACTTTTGTTTCGCACAATCCATTACAAAATTCCAAAGCGATCCAGCAACTGATTTTACAGTTATTACAGCGTCTACTGCGCTTGATCAAACACCTACAAGCATGAATGCTACCTGGAATTTTACTGGTTTAACAGGAACTGATTCTAATGTCGACATCTATACTACTCCAACTGCTGGACAATTAACAACCTATCCAGGAACGACTGAAGTTTTGACTATTACAGATCAAGGCAATATGACAACTGTTGCTGAATTTTTCTTGAAAGAAAATGGCTCTGGAACGTCCATTACTGGAATCGGTCAAGGCGATATTACCTTAAACTACAGTGGCACCAATGCTTTTATTGGTTTATTTCCTTTAGCCTATAATGCGAATAATTCAACGGCTGTTTCAGGAACATTCTCGTTTCAAGGCTCTAATGGAACTTTTACAGGAACTGCAACTTCTAATGTGGATGCATACGGAACTTTAAATATGACTAATGGCATTGGTGGCAGTTTTACCGCAACTGTAACACGTTTACGTATTGATCAAACCTTGTCGTTTAGTATTCCTCCTATATTTAACAATATTGGTACACTTACACAAACTACTTACTACTACTACAGCAATACTGCTGATAATATTGTTTTCAGATATAATTCAGCCAATCTTGTCTCTGGCTTTTTGGGTATAAATGAAACTATTGAAACTATTGAGGCGAATGCTGTTTTCACATTATCTACAGATACTTTTAATAATGACTTGACATTCCAAATATATCCAAACCCAACCCAAGATTTCTTAAACTTGAAAACAAGTAACAATAGTGTGATTACGTCCATAAACATTATAGATACGCTTGGCAGAAAGGTCTTGACTTCCAATGAAAATCTGGATGTTATAAATGTTAGCAATCTTCAAAGCGGAATGTATGTGATTTCTATCTCCACGGATTCTGGAAAAACGACGACCAAGAAATTCATTAAAAACTAAAACTATTTATTTAGATATTGAAAAAGACCAATCATCTGACTGGTCTTTTTTTATTGATTAATATCATCTAAATGGCGTTTTTAGTATTGAGATTATCACTATCTTTTTTTATGTATTCAATTAAAGAATGTATGCTTTCTCTAATTTTCGTTGTGTATTAACTTCTTTTATGATGTTGAGTTGTAAGGCAATTAATATACCAATTACCACAAGAATAATTTCGCCAATGGCGTATTTGAAGTATTTGCCTGTTTTTCCTGTTTCCATGAGATTCTTTCTAATATCTCTGAAAAATTTTATCATGTTATGACTTTTCTACTATTTTTTTTAATTCTTCTGTGATTTCTTTTAGTACTGGAATGACTCCTTCTAGCATTCCTGCGTAATTATTAAACATTAATTGGTAGCTACTTATCACACGATGTCTATATTCAGAACTATAAAGAAAATAGTCTTGGAGTTCTTTACTACTATTATCTTGCATGATGGTTTTACTCATATATTCAGGATACCAACTATAGTTATCCCTAAATATATTTGTTATATCTATACTTTCTTGATTGATCCTTTTTTCGAAACCGTCAACCAATATAAGTTCCATATAACCATAAATATCTATTATTTTTAGAGACAAACTATCTTTAGCATTTAATGCTTTTAATTGATTGGCTCCTGTCATATTTAGATTGGTACCCATACCTTGTTGTGTTAATATTCTAGATAACCCAACATCAAATAAATCTGGAGTTATAGAATCGTTAATCACTTTTTTAAAGATATATTCAATTCCTGTGAAATAGTCTAAATTAACAGTCAATTCTTGAATATCGTTTTCAATATCTGTTAACGTGCGTTCATATACCGAAATGAGTTGTTCTTGTTGCAGCCTTTTTTCATTCCAATTATTAATTTGTAATGCAATGAGAATCCCAATAACCACGAGTAATATTTCGCCAATGGCGTATTTGAAGTATTTGGTAGTCTTGTTCTGATTCATAAGGTCGTATCTTATTTTTCTAAAAAACTTAATCATGTTTATCTATTTTAAGTCCTACGCGACAAGCTGGCTCCTTCACTAAAACAGTCCACTGGACTGTTTTTAAACGTTCGTCCCTCTGTTTCCATAAGAAGTGATTTACGAATATGTCTGAAGAATTTTATCATTGTAATTGTTTTAATAACTGATTGACTTCTTCTTCCGTTTCTTCTAAAATTTTATTATACCAGTTTAACTGAATATAATGAAAGTGGAAGTCGTCTAAAATATCGCTATAAATAGTATTAGTCACGCGATTAAATGAAGATGTTCTTCTGCTATGAATATATTTTTTACCTAATTCACTCCATCTTTCATCAACAATTTTTCCATTATCTATTATTCTATCATAATTAGAACCATACAACTTTATAATATTTTGAATGATTTTTTTTTGATTGTATGTATTAATTTCATTTCCAGCTATTGCTGATTTAAAAGCTCCCGAAACTGGATAAAAGGTACGTTGCCCAGAAAAAAGATAGACAGCCATTAAAGAATCTATTACAGTTTTGTGGGTGTCATAATCTTCTGAATATTTACTAATTAGCAGGTTGTAGGCATCAATTTTAGGTTGAGAATAGAATTGCACGTAATTTATAAATTCTAAATCTTGTTTAAGATCCTCTTTAATGCTCTTAAAAAACTCTTGTTCGGCAATAGCATGTTTTCTGTTTTCATTCCAATTATTAATAGAGAGCGCAATGAGAATTCCGATAACTACCAACACAATTTCACCAACAGCATATTTAAAATACTTGCCTGTTTTTACTGTTTCTATAAGAAGTGATTTGCGTATATGTCTGAAGAATTTAATCATTGGTTAATTCACTATTAATTATGGCTAAGATTTGCTCTGCGTTTTTTATAATTTTTAAATACTCGACATTTTGGTTTTGAGTGCCGACTGATTTTAATGTTAATGCATTTAAATAATCATTATCCTTTATCAATAAAGACATATCTAACAATGGTACTTCGGCTTTTATATTCATGTTTTTTTTTGCTATGACAGGATGTATTAATGTGGGCGTAATAATATGGTGCTGATAAATTTGAAGACTTTGTTCCATGTTTTTTTCAACTCTTTCACTGTTGGAATAATATCTAAAAATAAGATCTCGTAAGGTTTTGTTTTTTATAAAACTACCTGCACTATTGGATTGTATTTGGTTAATGGTTCCTTTTTCGGGAATAAAATAAGATTCACCAAATAATATTAATGTCATGCTTGCAAGTACGGCTTCATCTTGTTCTGTAAATATTTTATCAGAAGATATAAGTGTTAAGATCGAATCAATATTATGTACCATTACATTGTTATTAGCAACTCTAGCATTAAGCGTTTCAATATCAAAAGTGATATCGTTTTTTAGGTCTTGTAAATAAATGATCTCTTGACTATTTATCTTCCTGTTTTCATTCCAGTTATTAATCTGCAGAGCAATGAGAATTCCAATAACAACAAGAATAATTTCGCCAATAGCATATTTGAAGTACTTGGATGTTTTTCCTGTTTCCATAAGGTTTAGTCTTATATGTCTGAAAAATTTAATCATTATCTATACGTTCATCAATTAATTTAATAAACTCCATTCCTTGAGCTTTGAATTCTTTTAAATGTGGAATGTATTTTAAAAAGTATATAAAATGTATAATGGTTGCGTAATTTCTATAGGTGACATCTGTTAATGCATATTCAATAAAGTCATCTGTAATTATGCCAGTAGTCAATTCTGGAAACCAAGATTCTTCAGTTGCAATTTCTTTAAAATAGGCTTCAGTATATGTTGTTAATTCTTTAAGGTCATTTTGAATATCACTAGCGTTGTCATTATATAACTTTTTAAGGTTTATAGATAAGGTGTCATTACTATTTGTAACCAATTTATTGTAGTCTAATAGTAAATCAATTCCATTAGTTCTTAGACTTATTTCTGGAAAACCAAAATTGACCATCCAGCACCTTTTGCAAGTTTTGAAATCCTCTCTTTTTCTTGTTTTGTTTATGATGGCTAGGTAATGTTTGTTAGAAAGTTCTGAACTAGAAGTTATCTTATCAATGTTTTTAATATCCTCTAGTAAATCTATTTTTAAAGTAGTATAGATATTATTTAAGGTGTCTTTTTGTTTGCGTTGTTCATTCCAATTATTAATGGAGAGCGCTATTAAAATTCCAATAACCACAAGCACAATTTCACCTATGGCGTATTTTAAGTATTTGGATGTTTTTCCTGTTTCCATTAGAAGTGATTTACGAATATGTCTAAAAAACTTAATCATTGGTTATTTAGGTTGTCCATTTTTTAATTATCAGAATTTGAACTTTTAGCATTTAAATTATTTTTTAAATCCAATTGAAGTTTTTGGTTTATAACCAAAAGATCTTCAAGTGAAGTAATAGCCCAAGATGTTTTAATACCTAAATTGAATAACATTTGGTCTAATTCCACATTACCATATTGCTCCTTGAGTTTAGCGTATGAGAAAATACTTTTCTCTCGAAGGTCATAATAATCTAATTGAAAATGATTATATAGTTCCTTGGTATCATTCATACCATATTTTGATAAAAATGGTTTTAATCTGTCTTCTTTAAATTCTTGTAAATGTTTAAATGCATCAAACACAAATTTTTCATTCATGAAATAATTGTTTAGTTTTTCGCGTACACTGTTATTATCAATCTCCTTTATATAATTTGAATAATTTGCTTCAATTAAAAAATCGAAAATTCTTGCAGCTCGCAGCACACTAAAGTCAGTTAATGAATCATTACTTCTTAGTCCCTGACTTTCTTGAAAAATGCGCTTATGTAATAATTGGTTGTTTTTGTAAAATGTAATGTAGTTTTCTAATTTTTTCTCATCGACTTGTAAGTCCAATAAAATGCGACCATACAAATCTTTTTCATTGATTTTTAATTTCCGATGCTCATTCCAGTTATTAATCTGTAAAGCAATGAGAATCCCAATGACTACAAGAATAATTTCGCCAATGGCGTATTTGAAGTACTTGCCTGTTTTGTTCTGCTCCATAAGAAGTGATTTACGAATATGTCTAAAGAATTTAATCATCTTGTCTTGATTTTAAAATGACCAAAACGGCTTCAGTTTTTTGATTAACCACGTTGGCTAGTTCTAAATAACGAGAAATAGCATATCTTTTAAATCCGAGGATATTTATAATGACATTCGGAATTCTTTCAGTATCCACTTTTTTCCAAATCTGGTCATTTGCAGATTCCGATATTGACATGTAATTAAATATTGGGAATTCTAAAGCAGAATTAGCTAACATGCCTACATAAGTTTCGCTGTTACCAATTATAACTTGGGTTAAATGATTCTGCAACCTATTGAGTTCCATTAAATTTTCAATAAGTTCCTTATCGAGTATATCTATACTACCGCTTGCAATTAAGACGTTGTAGCTATTGGTGTTGAAGGTGGTTTGCGTTCTAATATTCCCATTAAAGGTTTTAAAAACATGAAGAAAGTGCTCTAATTGAATATGCTCGGAATTCAGAGATTGGTAAATAGAATCGAGACTTTTCAAATGGAATGCATTCTCGACCAAGCCTTCATTTAATTGTAGAGTATCTTTTTTATAATCAACTATTAATGAAGCAATATAAGACGCTTTTATACTATTCTCTTTGCTATTTTCCTTCCAAGTATTAATTTGAAGTGCAATCAGAATTCCAATAACTACGAGTATTATTTCACCTATAGCATACTTAAAGTACTTGGATGTTCTCCCTTCATTTAAAAGGTCTTGACGAATACGTCTAAAAAATTTAATCATTCACTTACAATTAGGATGTAAGCAGGAAATAGATAGCAGAGTTGGTTGGTTTGCGTTTCTAAATGTAGTGAAATACTAGACATAAAGCCATAAAAAAGCCAGCTTATAAACTGGCTTTCAATTATTTGATTTTAAAAACACTTAATCTTTGAATAAATAAAACAAAATGTGTAATCACTATAAGGTTTTGATAAGCATCGGGATTAATTCGGCTTCCCTGAATTTTCTGCGACTGCGTCTTGAAAATTCAGAACCTCATTAATACGCATCCGCATGTACATTAGCAACAGCACGACCACTTGGGTCGTTCATATTTTTAAAACAGGCATCCCACTCCAATGCAATTTTGGTGCTACAAGCCACACTCGCTTCCTGGGGCACACATAAAGCTGCGGCATCACTAGGAAAATGTTCTGCAAAAATAGACCTATAATAAAACTCTTCTTTACTGGTTGGTGTTTGTAATGGAAATTTATATTTAGCATTCGCTAATTGCTCATCAGTAACTTCGGTGGCAACAACCTCTTTAAGCGAATCTATCCAGCTGTAACCTACTCCATCACTAAATTGTTCTTTTTGTCGCCATGCTACAGATTCTGGAATCATATCTTCAAAGGCTTTCCGCACAACCCATTTTTCCATAGCCTGTCTTGAGCGCGAGTCGAAAGGTTCGCCATTTATCATTTTATCTTGTGGATTAATTCGCATAGCCACATCCATAAATTCCTTATCTAAAAAGGGCACGCGACCTTCAATTCCCCAAGCCGCTAAACTTTTGTTGGCACGTAAACAATCATACTGATGTAATTTACTCAATTTCCGAACCGTTTCTTCATGAAATTCTCGAGCATTTGGTGCTTTATGAAAATATAAATAGCCGCCAAATAACTCATCAGCACCTTCGCCAGATAATACCATTTTCACTCCCATGGATTTGATGACGCGAGCCATTAAATACATAGGTGTGCTAGCACGAATGGTTGTTACATCATAGGTTTCTAACTGGTAAATAACATCACGAATGGCATCTAAACCTTCTTGAACGGTAAATTTTATTTCATGGTGAATGGTTTTAATATGATCGGCAACTTTTCGGGCAGCAGCCAAATCTGGTGAGCCTTCTAATCCTACAGAAAAACTATGTAATTGTGGATACCAAGCTTCTGAAATATCATCGGTTTCAATCCGTTTTTGAGCATATTTTTTAGCGATAGCTGACGTTACAGAAGAATCCAATCCTCCAGATAACAAAACACCATAAGGTACATCACTCATTAATTGTCTATGAACAGCTGCTTCCAAGGCTTCTTTGATTTCTGTTATGCTAGTTTCATTGTCTTTTACAGCATCATAGTCTGTCCAATCGCGTTTATACCATTGTACAAATTCGCCATCTGTACTGGATAAATAATGTCCTGGTGGAAATAATTCAATTTTGGTACAGTGTCCTTCTAATGCTTTCAATTCTGAAGCTACATAAAATGTTCCATGTTCGTCCCATCCTATATATAAAGGAATAATTCCCATATGGTCACGCGCTACGAAATATTCATCGTTTTCTACATCATAAATAGCAAATCCAAAAATACCGTTCATTTCATCTATAAAATCGACTCCTTTTTCTTGGTATAAAGCTAGAATAACTTCGCAATCGCTTTCAGTTTGAAACTTGTATTCCGGAAATTGCTTACGTAACTCGCGATGGTTATAAATTTCACCATTGGCAGCTAAAACTAGTTTTTTATCAGCGCTTACTAATGGTTGTTTTCCTGATGCAGGATCCACAATAGCTAAACGCTCATGCGCCATAATAGCGTTTTCATTATCAAATATTCCACTCCAATCTGGCCCACGATGCCTGATTTTCTTCGCCATTTCTAATACTTGAGGTCTCAATT
>CBFHJN010000137.1:0-7913 GCA_965655805.1 Flavobacteriaceae bacterium | reverse complement strand
CGTAAACGCCACCGTAGAAACAAAACTCGAAGCCTAATTCAATAACTTCCGACCAAACATCATCCGTATTAATACTTGTTGGAGTCGCACCATCAACTGGAGGCGTTGGACAGGTATCAATGGCATTTATTTCATAGTTAGTTGTGTCTTGACCATATAAATGGAAGTTACCAGCAAGTGTAACTTCTGGATTATCACAGTCTACAGTTGCATCATCACCAGCAAATACAATAGAACATGGATTTGGTGGTGGAGGACATAGAAATGCTAAAGGGTTACTTATTATTGTACAATTAGGATCGTTTGTATTTGCAACCGTAACCACTATGTTGGTACTTGCAGCAAATGGGCCTAAAATAACAGAACCTACTGTAGAAACTACTTGCGGTGTACTGCCTTGATTATCCGTAATCGTCAATGATTCTGCATCACCAAGATCGCTGATATCTACTTCTACCTCAAAAACTGGGTTATTTGGGTCTGAAATACAGTCGCCATTTACAATATCAAAACTAACCGTTTGTGGTAAACAGGTTTGACAATAAACATCAAAATCCCAAGGCGTATAGCCGCTTGTTGAACAACTTCCAGAACCATCGGCATCAACAATAATTGTTAATGTTGCTCCTGATGATGTAAACGTAAGACCTGTTAAATCTCCTCCATTATCGCCATTGAACAGTATTGAACCATCTGAATCCAGAATTGTTATTTCATCCCAAGTTGCTTCAATTTCACCAGCATTAAACTCTAAAACTAGAGGAAAACCAGTTGAGCTAGCAAAGTTAAATTCCATATCATCATTAGGCGTGTAACAGTACGTTGTGTTTAAAGGTACGCCTGAATCACAATCAACAATTTGATTTGGATCTGGTCTTGTTGTAAAACTATATTCTGTACAGCCAGTTGCTGGACCATTGTCGTTATAAGGAACTATTGTTACATAGTAAGTGGTATCATAAGCTAATGTTCCTGGCTCATAAGTTAAAACATCTCCTTGATCAACAGCATTAAGAATATCTGTTCCTCCAGGTGTTGTACCTATAGACAAAGTATACCCTGTAACAATAACAGATGCTGCACTCCAAGTTAAATTGGCATTTTCATCAACATCAACTGAACCAGGTGCTGGCGTAAGTAATGCTGCATTACAATTAGGAACAGCTGTTGTATCAATACATGATACATCAAAATCCCATTCGTCATCAGCGCCACTTTCGCAACTAACAGAACCATCCGCTTCAACAAATACAACTATCGTATCGTCTGTTGAATTAAATGATAGACCTGAAAGATTTCCTGCTGCATCTCCAGTTCCTTCGTAGATTACAGATCCATCACCATTCTCAATTCTAATAGTATCACAACAGGTTTCTATGGTTCCTGAATTAAAGAAAATATTTAATGGATCACCATTAGAGCTTACAAAGCTATATATCTCTACATATTGATTATTTCCATTTTCATAACAATGAACAGTATTAACTATTTCTGCTGTATCACAATCTACAACTTGGTTAGGATCAGCTCTTACTGTAAAGCTTTCTTCAGTACAACCTGTAGCTGGGCCATTATCGTTATAAGGAATGATAGTCACATAGTAAATTTGATCAAAAACTAAAGTACCAGGATCATACGTTAAAAGAGCTCCCACGTCAACTCCATCTAAAACATCCGTTCCACCAGGTGTGGTTCCCATGTTAATTCTGTAACCCGTAACAAAAACAGTTGCTGCACTCCAGTTTAAATCTTGATCTTCATCGACACCTATTGCACCATCTAAAGGGTTAGTTAATGATGCGTTACAGTTTGGAATATCTGAAGTATCCACACAAGACACATCAAAATCCCATTCGGTTCTACTACCACTCTCACAACTAATTGAACCATCTGCTTCATAAAGCAAAACCAAACGGTCTGTAAGAGAAACAACTGATACACCAGCTAAATCACCTCCATTATTCCCTTGAAAAAGTATGGTTCCATTGCCGTCATCTATTCTGATATTGTCACAACAAGATTCTATAGTTCCTGAATTGAAAACCATACTTAAAGGGCTTCCATCTGAACTTTGATAGCTAAAAATTTCTTGAAATTGGTTATTTCCATTTTCATAACAGAAAACGGTGTTTAGAACTTGACCTGCCGCACAATCAATGATTTGATTTGGATCATCTCGAGTTGTAAAACTTTGTTCCGAACAATTAACGGCATTTCCATTATCATTATAAGGAACAATTGTAACATAATAGGTTGTTTCGTAATCTAAAATTCCTGGATCATAAGTTGTAGCTGGTCCGATATCGGTAAGCGGTAGAACCTCTGTCCCACCAGGTGTTGTACCTATGGAAATGTTATAACCTGTAACAATTATTGAGGCTGCTCCCCAAGTAATATCTGTATTTTCCGACACGTCAACTTCACCATTTGCTGGTGTAATTAAGGCCGAGTTACAATTTGGCACTGCGGTTTCGTCAATACATGACACATCAAAATTTAATGGCACATAGTTGTTTGAATCACAACTAACAGAACCATCACTATCTATTTCAATAAAAAGGAAACCAGTAGTAGAATTTACAGAAACGCCTGTCATATCCGCTAAACCATCGTTAAATAAAACAGTTCCAGTGTTATCCGTTCCATCGTATATAATAATATCATCACAACACGTTTCAAATCGTCCAGAATTAAAAAATACATTCATAGGACCTCCTGTAGAACTTTCAAAATTCCAAGTGGTTGTATCGTTATTTGTATAACAATGAACAACATTAACTGGAATTCCCGAAGCACAATCAACTGGGGCATTTGGATCTGCTCCAGTGGTAAATATAAATTCAGAACAGTTAATTGCGGGACCATTTGCATTAAAAGGCGATATAGTAACGTAATAGGTTGTTCCGTATTCTAAAGGCGCTGGAAAGGTGTAAGCTGTTGATAAACCAGTACTTACATTGTCTACAACCTCATTACCTCCTGATGTTGTACCAACAGTTACATTATAACCGCTTGGTAAGCCGGTTGCAGCACTCCAAACTAAATTGGTATTAATACTAACACTACCACTTCCATCAACCGGAGTAATCAAATTAACACACGAAGGCGGATCAACAACAACTTGAGAAGCTGTTATGTTATCCATATAGAAATAATAATTTCCGGAAAAATAAGTATTCTCAAATCTTAATTTAATATCTGATCCAACAGGAATATCAGCAGCTGGCAACACAAAACTGATATTGGCACAGGTATTTGCCGTTTGGTGATTGATATCATTTATGGTGCCCATAGTAGTCCAGACTCCACCATCATCGGTAGAATACTGCACATTGAGTTCTCCCCATCCTGGACCAGTAGGATCAACGGCTGCAGACCAATCAACGATTTTATAGTCGAATGCGACTGTTAAATCCGTACCATTGGATTGCCCAACTATGTTAGGCGTTATCAAATTATCTGATAAGTTCTCCTGACTTAAATTAGCACGTAAAGACACAACACTACATGCTTGGAATAAGGTTCCTGAATAACCATCTCCAGTCCATCCTGGAGGCAAGGTTAAACCACCATCGAAATTTTCAACTAATCCAATTTGAGAAAATCCACATAAGGATATGATTCCAAAAAGAATTGAAAGGGTAATTTTTTTCATTGTTTAAATCTAAGTTAGTTAATCTATTGATTATCAACTAATAAATCAATGACCATACTCTTAGATAGTTCCAATTTGAGGGAAACACTAAGATGCCAACCAATTTATACTGTTGATTATTTCGTAATATGAATTCCTAAAATTATAAAAAAACTATGTTAAGAATCATTTAACATTAGCTTAATAGATTAAGTACCTATTTTATCGATGAATTGAAAAGTCCGTCAGCAAAAAGTGACACTTCGTCGAAGATTTTAGATTTAATTGAAAATTATGGTGCTGGATTAGGAAAAATTCCATGAACTTTATTGATCGCTGCTAATATAGAATCATTTAACTCTAAATGAATACTATCAATATTCTCTTTTAGTTGCTCCATATTGGTGGCTCCAATAATATTGCTGGTAATAAATGCCTGTTGCGTTACGAATGCCAATGCCATTTGCGCTAAACTTATGTTATGATCTTCTGCTATTTTTAAATAGTGCTTTGTAGCTTCAGTTGCTTGATCACTGCTGTAACGCGCAAATCTTGGAAATAGTTTTAAACGTGCATTATCCGCAGCTTGATTTTTTATGTATTTTCCTGAAAGGACGCCAAATGCCATTGGCGAATAAGCCAAAAGTCCTATGTTCTCCCGAATAGCAATTTCCGCCATATCGCCTTCAAAAACACGGTTTAACAATGAATAGGCATTTTGAATGGTAATCATGCGTGGTAGGTCATGCTTTTTCGATTCTTCCAAATAACGCATAGTTCCCCAAGCTTTTTCATTAGAAATGCCTGCATGTCTAATTTTTCCAGATTTAATAAGACCTTGAAGTGTCTCGAGAATTTCTTTGAAATTATCTTCCCATTTATCTTCTAAATGATGTTCGTAATCTCGAATGCCAAAGGTATTGGTTTGGCGTTCTGGCCAATGCAATTGATACAAATCAATATAATCTGTTTTCAAACGTTTTAAACTCTGATTCACACCATCAACCAAGGCTTCCGGACTAAAACCGTTAGTTCTAATATGTGCGGTATAATCACCTGGACCCGCAATTTTAGAAGCTAATACAACCTTATCACGATTGCCTGTTTTTTGAAACCAATTTCCAATTATACGCTCGGTTTCAGCATAGGTTTCAGCAGTTGCAGGAACAGGATATAATTCAGCTGTATCAAAAAAATTGATACCTTGATCTAAAGCATAATCCATTTGCTCAAAACCTTCTTCTTGCGTATTTTGGTTTCCCCAAGTCATGGTGCCTAAACAGAGTTTACTAACTTTTATATCAGTTTGCGGTAAGGTTGTGTATTTCATTTGTCCTTTACATTAAGATTATATAATTCTTTATTGATATTTTATGGTTGATTAGCATTTAGCCCTTGAATGATTTTTTGCGAAGCCTCAAATTCCCCTTTTTCCTTATATATTAGAGCGAGAAGATATTTATAATCTGAATTTTGAGGTTCTAGTTTTAACGCCTTCTTTATGGTAATTTCTCCTTCTGAAAAATTTCTGTTCTGATACTGAAAAGTGGCTAAATTATAAAGATACCTTGTATTTAAAGGCTCTAAACTTATGGCTTTGTTTAAATCAGATACAGCTAATGAATTCTCATGTAACTCAAAATACAACAAAGCTCTTAAGTAATAAGACCTGCTTAATTCAGAATCTTTGCCTATTAAAATATTTAAAATTTTTAGAGCCTGTTCGGTTTCACCATTAATACTGTAGCTCGTGGCTAAATTTGAATATGCTGGAATCAATAAGCTATCCAGCTTTATCGCCATTTTGTAATGTTTTATGGCGTTTCTTACATCGTTTGTTTGAAGATAATAATCTCCCAATTGCATGCGTCCTGTAGCAAAATCAGCATTACTAAAAAGCATTTCTTCCAACTCGCTTCTGGATTTATTAAGACTACTAACCTCAACATGAGATAATGTATTCAAATCCACATCCAATAATAATTGCGCGGCTCCAATTCTGACAAGCTTCGTGGTATCGTTTGTATGTCTTAAAGCTATTGCAGTTCTATCCTCTAAACTCAAGCCTCTAAATTTTTGTAATACCGCAAATCGAACCATAGGTGAAGAATCGTTTAACCCTTCAATTAATGCTTCATATTGTTTTGACTCGGTAATTTGTAAATTATCTATAACCGAAGCTCTTGCAATGGCTGGATAATTTAAATCATTAATAAAGACATCCAGAGCTTCACGATCTTTTGCCGAAATATTATTTCTGCCACTTAATAATAAAGCATCAGAAAAATGCTCCTCTCTTTTAGAACCATACCATTCTACTACCATGTTAGCTGCCCAAGTACTCGTTTTATCTGCATGACAGGTATTACAGGCATTTGGTGTGCCATACGTAACAGTTTGGTCTGGTCTTGGCACCCTAAAGCTATGATCTCTTCTGTAATCAATTCCCATATAAGTAACCCCTGTCATATGGCAATTAATACATTGCGCACCTTCTGAACCTTGCGAATGAAAATGATGTGTTGGTTGATCGTATTCTGGCTCATGACACTGCATGCACAAATTATTTCCAACTACTTTTAATTTTAATGAATGTGCATTATGACAATCTGTACAAGTGACATCATTATGATACATTTTACTCTGTAAAAAGGAACCATACACGTAATCTTCGGCTTCTATTTGTCCATCGCCATGATAATACTCCTCTGATAAATTTTGAAGTAGATATTGATCTTCAAAATGGGTTCCTGGCACCAAATTCTGTGTTAGTTTTGCACGTCTGGAATGACAAGGTGCACACATGTTCATTTGAGAAAATTGTGATTTACCTGCAATTATATATTTTTTATTATAAAGAGAATCTTGCTTATTATTTGCCCAATTCACATGTTTTTCAGCTGGACCATGACAACTTTCGCAACTAACATTAATAGCTGAATAGGTGGTGTTGAATCGATCTTCATCTATTGAGTAATTCTTCTGAAGATTTGTTGAATGACATTCAGCACACATCGTATTCCAATTTTGGGAACTTTGTGTCCAATGCATCCAATCGTGAGGATCTATAGTATCTCCAGAATATTGATGATACCATCGTTCCTTTTCAACATCCCAAGTAACCCGTAACACCTGCTTTTTTCCGTTGTCAAAATCTACTAAATACTGTTGTAAGGGTTGAACTCCAAACGTGTAATTTATTTTGTATTCGTTTTCTGAACCATCTATTTCAGTAATGTGAACAATAAAATCAGAATTATTCCTTGTGAAGAAATAACCAATGCCGTCTAAAGTGATATGAACATCATTAAAATTGCCTAAAACTGTTTTTTCATTTGCTACTTGCATGGCCAAGTCATGGTCTGAACCTGTCCAAGTTTCAACCGTTTCTTTATGACAAGAAACACATTGTGCATCGCCAACATAACCATCTTTATAAATAGATGGAATTGTTTGAAAATCTACATAACTTTCTTTTTCCGATTTGTTTGAGCACGAAACAAAAAGTAAGATTATAAAAACCAAAGAAAGAAATTTCATATATATTTAAAATATTTGAAAAACGAATGTTGGTGCAATTTAAAAATATCTATTTAAAAAACGCGATTCTTCCGAATCGCGTTTAAAAAATTATATATCGTTTAGAAGTTTTGAAATCTCATCCAGTTTAGGTGTCAAAATAACTTCAATACGTCTATTTTTAGCTTTGCCTTCTGCTGTTTCATTGGTAGCGACAGGTGCATATTCACCGCGACCAGCTGCTGTTAAATTTTCTGGCTTGATAGCGTCGTTTTCACGCAAAATGTTGACAATAGCTGTAGCGCGTTTGGTTGATAAATCCCAATTTCCACTTAACTGACCACTTCCGCTGTACGGAACATCATCGGTATGACCTTCTATTAAAATAGCAATTTCAGGATTGTCAGCCAAAACAGCACCTAATTGTTTTACAGCTTGCTTACCTTGCGTGCCAACAGCCCAACTACCAGATTGAAATAACAATTTGTTTTCCATAGACACATATACTTTTCCGTCACGTTGCTCTACAGTTAAACCTTTTCCTTCAAAATCGGTTAAAGCACTAGAAATAGCATCTTTTAATCGTTTCATATCTGCTTCTTTTGCAGCAATCATCCCTTCTAATTCAGCTACACGATTAGAGCGCTCGCCCAATTCTTGTTTCAATTTTTCTAATCGCGCATTTTCGGCAGCCAAGGCTTGTTCTTTAGCTTCTAATTGAGCTAATAACTCACGATTCTTTTTTGAATTTTCAGCAATA
>CBFHJN010000136.1:0-8000 GCA_965655805.1 Flavobacteriaceae bacterium | reverse complement strand
TGATGCTGGTGCTAAAGGAAAAGTAATTGGAAAAGCTGCGGATGGCAAAGTTATCTTTATGCCAAACGCTGTTCCCGGTGATATAGTAGATGTGCAGACCTTTAAAAAACGTAAAGCGTATTATGAGGGAAAAGCAACAGTTTTTCATAAATTATCAGATAAACGTACCGAACCCGAATGTCAACATTTTGGCGTTTGTGGTGGTTGTAAGTGGCAAAATATGGGCTATGAACACCAATTGTTTTATAAACAAAAGGAAGTTACAAATAATTTAACCCGAATTGGACATATAGAACTACCTGAAGTTACACCTATTTTAGGTTGTAAAGAACCCTATTTTTATAGAAATAAAATGGAGTTTTCGTTTAGTGATAGCCGTTGGTTAACCTTGGACGAAATTCAATCAGATAAAGATTTAGGTGATAGAAATGCGTTGGGTTTTCATATTCCAGGTATGTGGGATAAAATTTTAGACATTAAAAAATGTCATTTGCAAGCCGACCCATCGAATGCCATTAGAAATTCGGTAAAAGAATTTGCTATTGCCAATGATTTAGAATTTTTCAATACCAGAAATCAACATGGCTTATTACGAACTATGATGATTAGAACATCATCTACAGGTGATATTATGGTGATGATTCAATTTTTTAAAGACGATAAAATTAAGCGTGAATTGTTATTGGATTATTTAGGTGAAACTTTTCCTAAAATTACATCACTTCAATATGTAGTGAATGAAAAAGCGAATGATACCATTTACGACCAAGAGGTTATTTGCTATAAAGGCGAAGATCATATTTTTGAAGAAATGGAAGGCTTAAAATTTAAAATTAATGCCAAATCCTTTTATCAAACAAATTCAGAACAAGCTTACGAACTCTATAAAATCACTAGAGATTTTGCAGGACTTTCCGGAAATGAACTGGTTTACGATTTATTTACAGGAACTGGAACCATAGCCCAATTTGTTGCCAAACAAGCTAAAAAGGTTGTTGGTGTTGAAGCCGTTCCAGATGCTATTTTAGCCGCTAAAGCTAATGCACAATTTAACGGCATTGGCAACGTTGACTTTTATGTAGGTGATATGAAAAATGTATTTAATCAAGATTTCATCAGTACCCATGGACATCCAGATGTGATTATAACCGATCCTCCTCGTGATGGCATGCATAAAGATGTCGTTAATCAAATACTAAATATTGCCCCAGAAAAAATAGTTTATGTAAGTTGCAATAGTGCTACCCAAGCACGTGATTTACAACTTATGGATGCACAATATAAAGTAACGCGTACGCAAGCTGTGGATATGTTTCCACAAACTCATCATGTGGAAAATGTTGTACTTTTGGAACGAAGATAATTTTTATGAAAAAAATAATTGCTTTATTAATTCTGTTAGGCTGCATTGCTTTTAGCTGTGAACGTGATGACATCTGTACATTGGATACCATAACCACACCACGATTAACAATTGCATTTTTTAGTGTGGAAAATCCGGAACAGCTAAACCCTAAAAATGTGGTGCGATTTCGCGTATATGGTATTGGGCTGGATCAAGAGAACACATTGCCAGATTTAGATGGAACTAAAAACAGACAGACCATTTTATTACCTTTAAAAACAACAGAAACCAGTACCCAATATAGTGTTCACAATAATTATAGAGTGAACAATAATAATACACCAGACGACCCATCAGACGATGTTGTTACGGGAAATGAAGACATTATTACCATATCATATGTTCCTGAAGAAGTTTATGTTTCCAGAGCTTGTGGTTTTAAAACCGTATTTAAAAATATTTCTATTACCGTAGAGGATGATGGCGATAAATGGATTCGAATTATTCAATCGGTTAATGATAATCAAATACTAGAGAATGAATTTACAGCAAACTTTAATATCTTCCATTAAAATTTTTATGTTTGGCATGCTGTTTTGTTCAGTTTCATTTGCGCAAAACGATAGTATTCCAATCAATGAAAAATTAGAAGACAGTATCAAACAAAAAGAAAAATACGGCTTGCGTATTGGTGGTGATGCTAGTAAATTAATTCGTTCATTTTTAGATGACGATTATAAAGGTTTTGAGATAAATGGCGACTTCCGATTTACAAAAAAATGGTATTTAGCGGCTGAATTTGGTATCGAGGAAAAACGTACTACTAATGATTTTCTAGATGCTACAGCCACAGGAACCTATATTAAATTAGGAGCCGATTACAATGCCTATCAAAACTGGTATGGCATGAGTAATTTGCTTTATGGTGGTTTTCGTGTGGCAGCCAGTAATTTTAGTCAAAAACTGGATGGCTATGGTGTGTATTCGCAAAATCAGTATTGGGCACCTCAATTCACATCAACAGAATCTCGAGAATATAGCGGTTTAAATGCGGTTTGGGCAGAATTTATTGTGGGTTTAAAAGTAGAGGTACTCAATAATTTATATTTAGGCGTCAACGCACAATTTAAATATCTAATTACGCAAAGCGAACCTGATAATTTTGAAAACCTGTACATTCCTGGCTATAATAAAACCTATGATAGTGGCAGTTTTGGCTTTGGTTACGGTTATAACATTTCGTATTTAATTCCTATTTTCAAAAAGGATAAGTAGTGTTTAGAAAATTCAAAAAAAACAAAGAGTAAATTCCAAAAAAGTCCAAAGGAATTATTTTAAAAATTTCAACTCTTCAAAGCATTAGCTATATTGTATTGTAACTCCATAACTTTGCATCTTTGCATCTTTGCTTCTTTGCTTCCTTGCATCTTTGCGAGATTAATACTCCACAACTAAACAACTTCACATCTTAACATTTTTTAATCCCGATCCTGATACTTCGCCTTTTTACTCCCTTCATACATCACATATTTTACCAAGCGTGATTCTAATTTGGCATTCATAACATGAATTTTTCTAGAAGGACGCAAACCCACATGTTTCAATGCATCTAAATTAGAGGTTATAAACCAGGCATCTGTTCCTGGATAATTTTGCTTTAAGGTATCGCCTATTTGGGCATAAAACTTTTCCATGTCAATATCCAAACGTTCACCATAAGGCGGATTAAACACCATATGTAGTTTAGCATCACCTGCTTTTTGAGTCTTGAAAAAATCTTCATGTTTAATAGTTACGAACTCATCTAAATGCGCATTCTTTAAGTTGTCTTTCGCTTTTACAACAGCACTTGGCGATTTATCATAACCGATAATTTTATGATGAAAATCGCGTGTTTTCTTTAAAAGTGATTCTTCAATCTTTTCAAACAATTCCACATCCCAATCATTCCAACGCTCAAAGGCAAACTCTTTTCGCATTAAATTAGGAGGAATATTACAAGCTATCATAGCTGCTTCGGCCAAAACTGTACCTGAACCACACATAGGATCCATAAAATCTGACTGACCATCCCAACCCGAAAGCATAATCAATCCAGCTGCCAAAACTTCATTAATTGGTGCAATATTAGTGGCTGTTTTATAACCGCGTTTGTGTAAAGATTCCCCTGAAGAATCCAATGAAATCGTACATTGATTTCTATCAATATGGACATTCACTTTCAAATCGGGAAAACGTAAGTCTATATTTGGTCGTTCATTAGTTGTATCTCTAAACTTATCAACAATAGCATCTTTGGTTTTAAGTGAAATATATTGCGAATGTGTAAATTGTTCCGAATGAACCGTAGAACTAATTGCTAATGTGCCACTTGATTTCATGTACTGACTCCAATCCATTTTATAGACTTGGTCATACAAATCTTGTTCATTTTTAATACGAAAGCTATGAATGGGTTTTAAGATTTTTATAGCGGTTCTTAAGCCTAAATTGGCTTTGTACATAAAACCTTTATCACCAGTAAAACCAACCATTCTAACACCTTTTTCAATGTTTAAAGCTCCCATTTGAAGCAATTCGTTTTCTAGTAAATCCTCAAAGCCAAATAAGGTTTTGGCAACCATTTTATAATTATTCTCCATTGCAGACATTAAATAGGTTACAAAAATACAGTATTTTTGTGGCAAGACAACAGATTTTGCCCAACAAACACATTTTTTGGGTCACCAGATAATTATAAAAAGTTAAATCCCTAAAACGGGAAAACGCATATGAAAAACACAGCACAATGGTTTGCTTCTTGGTTTGATACACCGTATTATCATATACTATATAAAGATCGGGATAATAGCGAAGCACAGCTATTTATGGATACCTTAACCCAATATTTGAACCTTCCAGAACAAGCTGAAATTTTAGATTTGGCTTGTGGTAAAGGCCGTCATGCCATTTATTTAAATTCGTTGGGTTTTCAGGTTACAGGTGCCGATCTTTCTGAAAACAGCATAGCATATGCCAAACAATTTGAAAATGACACCTTACAGTTTCAAGTTCATGATATGTGTAAACCCTTTAATAAACAGTTTGATGCTGTTTTTAACTTGTTTACCAGTTTTGGCTATTTTGAAAACGAAGCTGATAATTTAAAAACCATTCAAGCCATTCAAGCAGATTTAGATGAAACTGGTTTTGGTGTGATTGATTTTATGAATAGTGATTTTGTAATTGACAATTTGGTTCCTGAAGAAACAAAAACGGTTGATGGTATTGATTTTCACTTAAAACGATCTGTTAAAGAGGGCTACATTATTAAGGATATCCAATTTGAAGATGCAGGTGAAATTTATCAATTTCAAGAACGTGTACGTGCGTTTACCTTAAAAGATTTTGAAGCGCTATTTGAAGAAGCAGGCGTTTATTTATTAGACATTTTTGGCGATTATAAGTTGCATAAATTTCATAATACCACATCTGAACGTTTAATCATGATTTTTAAATAATGCTAAAATAATGCTACAATATCTACTACCCATATTAGCTGTTTTGATTGGTGCAGCTTTGGTTATTGTAACCCGCAAAAAAGCGTATTTCAACTTCAAGTTACTTCTAGCATTTAGTGGTGCATTTTTACTAGCCATTACGCTTTTTGAATTATTACCAGAAGTTTATCATCATTTAGAAGCCAAACAAACTGGACTTTATATAATGTTTGGAATTCTGATTCAAATTATTTTAGAATTCTTTTCTAAAGGTGCAGAACATGGTCATGTTCACGTGCATTCACATAGTAATAAATTTCCTTGGGCACTATTTATTAGTTTATGTATTCATAGTTTTTTAGAGGGTTTTCCTATACATGAACACAATGATATGGTTTATGGTATTTTGGTTCATAAAATTCCTATTGCTACTGTTATTACTGGGTTTTTAGTGCATTCTAATTGCAGTAAAATTCAAGTTATTTCCTTTTTAACCATTTTTGCAGCCATGACACCCTTGGGTACATATATTTCAAATCACATGGATATTGCCACTCAATATATAAGTGCTATTAATGCCATTGTAATTGGTATATTTTTGCATATTTCAACAACTATTTTGTTTGAAAGTGGCGAAGGTCACAAATTTAATCTCACCAAATTGGTAGCTATTGTATTGGGTATAGCAGCTGCTTATATGATATAATTTTCTATGTTTTCAAAAGAAGAATCGCGCCAACTCCGACAATTATTTTGGACCAGTTTTGGAAAATCCTTTCCTAGAAAATGGGTTTTGTACGACACTAAAATCAAAGGCATGAGTTTCAAATTTCATTTTGATACCAAAAGCGCTATGGTTTCTTTGGATTTGGAAGATGATTTAGAAACCAGAATTTATGTTTGGGAAAAATTAGAATCATTACAAACCATTTTACGCGAAGATTATATACCTGACGCTATTTTTGAAGAAGAACATTTTTTAAATAATGGCAAAGAAATTTCACGTATTTACGTGCCTTTAGAACAGAAAGTATCTATTCATAATAAGAATACATGGCAAGAAGTTATGGTTTTTTTGAATGAAACCATGAGCCGATTTGAAGCTTTTTTTAATGATTATCATGAGGTAATTAAACCAGAATAAATTAATTTTTCTGTTTAGGAACGTTTTTAAAATTAGTAAACCCTTATAAAATAAAGCTATTTTAGTTCTTTTATAATTCTGGAAAGTTCTTATTTTAAGTCCTTAATTTTAACACTAATATCGTGTTGATTTCATAGTTTTGCAGCTTGAAAAAATGACGTTTTCAACATACAAAGAATTATAATTAATGGATCATCTTTTTACTTTCTCAATAACGGTTTTTACAGGCTTTTTTGCCATAATGAATCCCATTTCCAATTTACCGATATTTTTATCCTTGGTTGGTGGTGCTGATAAAGAAACCAAACTACGCATAAATAAACGTGCTGTAATTATTGCTTTTATTATTGTGAGTATCTTTGTTATTTTGGGTAAATTCATCTTTGAATTATTCGGAATTACTATTCCTGCTTTTAAAATTACAGGTGGAATTTTAATTTTTTATGTAGGTTTTGATATGCTTCAATCCAAAAAATCGAGCATCAAAAATTTAAAAAATACGCATATTGATGAAAATATAGCGGTTTCACCTTTGGCAATTCCTATTTTAGCTGGACCAGGAACCATAGTTACCGCTATGAACTTTGTATCTGATGCTAACTATTTAAAAATAGGCTTGGTGTTATTAATTTTTGCTGTAATGTGTTTATTAACGTATATAACCTTTAGTTTAAGCGACTATATTGTGCGAAAAATTGGTAATAACGTTATTTCCGTCGTCGGGAAAATTATGGGTTTAATTATCGCTATTATTGGTACTAGCATGATTATTGAAGGTGTAAAAATTACGTTTAACCTTTAAAATTGTTTCACGTTTAAATTACGTAGAAAAAAATCATAATAAAGTGACAAATGGCACCTGCTAACACAAAAAGATGCCAAATAACATGGTTAAATTTTATTTTTTCAATAGCGTAAAACAAAATTCCAGCCGTATAGGCAAAGCCACCAGCAAAAAGCCAAAACAATCCATTGTTTCCTAACTGTTCAGATAAATACGAGAAATCGAATATTACGAGCCACCCCATTATTAAGTATAGCAACACGGAAAAAAACTCGAATTTCCCTGTAAAAAATATCTTCAATACAAATCCAAAAGCGGCTATAGCCCAAACGGTCCAAAATAAAAACCAACCTCTGCTAGCTTCAAGCGTAATTAAAGTTACTGGTGTGTAGGTTCCAGCAATTAGAAAATAAATACTAATATGATCTAAAATCCTTAAATAATGCTTGGGCTTATCAGATTCCACGAAATGGTATAAGGTAGAGGAACTAAAAAGTAAAATAAGGGTTAAACCGTAAACAACCACTCCAAATAAACTCCAACTTGTTTTTTGCGAATCATAAATTATTAAAAACACCAATGCAACCACACCAATCAGTGCGCCAATGCCATGGGTAATACTGTTTAATCGTTCTTCAAAGGGAGTTTGTAGGCGCATTAAGGCATTTCTTTGGTATTGAGCCATTTATTAGTTAATTCAAAAAAATCGAAATCTAAAGCCGATTCTTGACGTTCCAAACGACCACTTTGGAAATTACGCTCCAAAATATCTTCAATTAAATAATCTTCCTTCACATTCCAAGGGTCAAATTTCTCTTTCAAAGAAATATTAAAAAGTAAGGCGGTGTTATTAAACCAAAAAGCACGCCAACCACTTCGCAAATTTTTTATTAAATCGAAAGTGGTAGTTCCAGTTTGTCGATGAATGAGTTTAACTAGAATTTGACCTTCAGTTTTAGTCAATTTTTTTAATTCCTCTGAAAACTCTTCCTCTATATATTTCTGAATTAATTTAGCATAACGTTTTTTCTCGCTTGTGCTTTCTAAACTATTTAAACGTTCATTTAAAGATTCTAAGCGTTCAGCTGCTAGCTTGGCATATGGGTATACTTTAATGGTTTTACGCCTAACAATTAAATAACGTTTCCTATCGGCATCACTACTAAATTTCAAACGATGTAGTAATTTTACTTCGTTTAAGTTAATAGCACTTTGTGGTATGGAATCGCCTTCTATAAGAATATAAAC